>NZ_JCAKFQ010000015.1:0-98475 GCF_059509875.1 Halomonas sp. LMYGS-3
CGAAGCCTGGCGGAAGGCGAGCCAATCACGATGCTGAAACCATCGACTGGAGAGCCGTGTGCGGGAGAACCGCACGCACGGTTCGGAGGGCGGGGAGGCTAAGCCTTCCCGACCCCTATCAGGGGAATACCTGCCCTGTGGGAGCTTGGCTCCGTCGAGCGATTGGCGCCGCAGGCGCCCCGGCGGTAGCCGCTGACGTGGCAGACAACCGCCAGCGCCGCATCGCTCCGCGAAACGTGACTCCTGGACCGCACCATAGACGAATGACGAGGCAATCCGACATGGAACTGACCCCCCGCGACAAGGACAAGCTGCTGCTGTTCTCGGCGGCGCAACTGGCCGAGCGGCGCCGCGCCCGCGGCCTCAAGCTCAACTACCCCGAGGCGGTGGCGCTGATCAGCTTCGAGATCATGGAAGGGGCCCGCGACGGGCGCAGCGTGGCCGAGCTGATGAGCGTCGGCCGCGAGATCCTGTCCCGCGATGACGTCATGGAGGGGGTGGCCGAGATGGTCGACGAGGTGCAGGTCGAGGCCACCTTCCCCGACGGCACCAAACTGGTGACCGTTCACGAGCCGATAGTGTAAGGAGGCCGGCACCATGATCCCCGGTGAGTATCAATTGCAGGATGGCGAAATCGCGCTCTGCGAGGGGCGCGCGCGGATCGTCGTCGAGGTCGCCAATGCCGGCGACCGGCCGATCCAGGTGGGGTCGCACTATCACTTCGCCGAGACCAACCCGGCGCTCGTCTTCGATCGCAAGAAAGCCCGAGGCCATCGCCTCGACGTGGCCGCCGGCACGGCGATCCGCTTCGAGCCTGGCCAGACCCGCGAGGTGACGCTGATTCCCTACGTCGGGCGACGCCATGTCTATGGCTTTCACGGAGAAGTGATGGGCAGCCTCGATCCATCCAGCCAGACAGGAGGGCAGTCGTGAAGATCTCGAGACAGGCCTATGCCGATATGTACGGCCCCACGGTGGGCGACCGTGTGCGTCTGGGCGATACCGAGCTGTGGGTCGAGGTGGAGCGCGATGCCACCCACTACGGCGACGAGGTCAAGTTCGGCGGCGGCAAGGTGATTCGCGACGGCATGGGACAGAGCCAGCGCCACGATGACTCGGTGATGGACACCGTGATCACCAACGCCCTGATCCTCGACTGGTGGGGGATCGTCAAGGCGGACGTGGGCATCCAGGCCGGGCGCATCGCGGCGGTCGGCAAGGCCGGCAATCCCGATACCCAGCCCGACGTCGAGATCGTCATCGGCCCGGGCACCGAGATCATCGCCGGCGAGGGCAAGATCCTGACCGCCGGCGGTATCGATGCCCATATCCACTTCGTCTGCCCCCAGTTGGTGGAGGAGGCGCTGATGAGCGGCATCACCACCATGCTCGGCGGGGGCACCGGGCCGGCCACCGGCACCAATGCCACCACCTGCACGCCGGGCGAGTGGCACATCGGCAAGATGCTGCAGGCCGTCGATGACCTGCCGATGAACATCGGCTTCCTCGGCAAGGGCAACGCCAGCCTGCCCGAGGCGCTGGAGGCGCAGCTCGCGGCCGGCGCCATGGGCCTCAAGCTGCACGAGGACTGGGGCACCACGCCGGCGGCCATCGACAATTGCCTCTCGGTGGCCGAGCGCTACGACGTGCAGATCGCCATCCACACCGACACGCTCAACGAATCGGGCTTCGTCGAGGATACCCTGGCGGCGTTCAAGGAGCGCGGCATCCACACCTACCACACCGAAGGCGCCGGGGGGGGGCACGCGCCCGACATCATCACCGCCTGCGCCAAGCCCTATGTGCTGCCGTCGTCGACCAATCCGACGCGGCCCTACACGGTCAACACCATCGACGAGCACCTCGACATGCTGATGGTGTGCCACCACCTCGACCCCAACATTCCCGAGGACGTGGCCTTCGCCGACTCACGGATCCGCCGCGAGACCATCGCCGCCGAGGATATTCTCCACGACCTGGGCGTGATCTCGATGATCGCTTCCGACTCCCAGGCCATGGGGCGGGTCGGCGAGGTGGTATGCCGCACCTGGCAGACGGCACACAAGATGAAGGTACAGCGTGGCTTCTTGCCCGAGGACGAGGCGCTCGCCGCCGACAACTTCCGTGCCAAGCGCTATATCGCCAAGTACACCATCAACCCGGCGCTCACCCACGGGATCAGTCACGAAGTGGGCTCGGTGGAGGCGGGCAAGCTGGCCGACCTGGTGCTGTGGAAGCCGGCCTTCTTCGGCGTCAAGCCGGCGCTGATCCTCAAGGGCGGCATGATCGCCGCCGCCCCCATGGGCGACCCCAATGCCTCGATTCCCACACCGCAACCGGTGCACTACCGCACCATGTTTGGCGCCCTCGGGCGTGCCGCCAGCCAGACGCGACTGAGCTTCGTCAGCCAGGCGGCCCTGGACGCCGGCATCAAGGAGCGGCTTGGCCTGCAAAGCCCTCTGTCGGCCTGTTGCAATGTGCGCGGCGTGCGCAAGGGCGATATGAAGCTCAACGACGCCTGCCCGGCGCTCAGCGTCGACCCGCAGACCTACGAGGTGCGCTGCGATGGCGAGCTGCTGACCTGCGAGCCGGCCACCGAGCTGCCCCTGGCCCAGCGTTACCACCTTTTCTGAAATAAGGGCTATGGGCACCAAGGTGAGCGGCGCCGGGGGCAGGCCGTAGCGAGGGTCTTTTGCCAGGGAAGGCAAAAGTAGCGTACAGGGATGTATTTACAGCGCCCTCGCGCAGGCCTGCCCCCGGATCAGCCGCGGGAAATTTCAACGAGGGGATACCAATGCTGAAACTGACAGAACGCCTGGGCCCCGTCGCGGCGGGCCAGGCCACCGACACCCTGACGCTGCCTTACGAGCTGCGCATCCGCGGCCGGCTCAAGGCAGTGAGCGACGCCGGCCGCGAACTCGGCCTGTTTCTCGACCGCGGCCCGGTGCTGCGCGACGGTGAGGGGCTGCGCGCCGAGAGCGGCGAGGTTGTGATCGTCAGGGCGGCCGTCGAGCCGGTGGTCACCGCACGTGTCACCGCCGGCCTGCCGCTGGCGCGGCTCGCTTACCACCTGGGCAACCGCCACGTGCAGCTGGCACTGGGTGAGGACGCGCACTCGTCATCAGGTCAGGGCTTCGTGCGCTTCCCGCCGGACCATGTACTGGAGGAACTGGCCGAATTGCTGGGCGCCAGCCTGGAGCGCCACCTTGCCCCCTTCGACCCGGAGCCGGGTGCCTACCACCAACCGGGCCACTCGCACGGTCATCATCATGGCCACGATCATGAGCATGGCCATGAACACACGCACCACCATGGGCATGGCCACTCCCATGCGCACTGAGCCGCCCGGCGCCGGGCTGGGCGACGACCTGGCACTGCTGGGCCTGCTGCAACTGGTCAGCCCGGCGCTGCCGATCGGCGCCTTCGCCTTCTCCCAGGGGCTGGAGAGCGCCTTCGAGTTGGGCTGGGTGGACGACGAGGCAAGCCTCGGCGAGTGGCTGGCCGGCGTGCTCGACGACGGCCTGACCCGCTGCGAGCTGCCAGTGCTGACACACCTGCAGGTGGCCTGGGCGAGTGGAGACTGGGAGGCGATAGCCGAATGGGACCAGTGGCTCGCCGCCAACCGCGAGACCGCCGAGCTGGCGGCAGAGGACGCGCGGCTCGGGGCGTCGCTGGCACGTCTTCTCGGCAGCCTCGAGTTGCTGCCCAGCGAGCCGCCACTACCGCCGGGTGCCGGCTACGTGACGGTGTTCGCCTGGTCCGCCCAGGTGCGCGGCGTGGCGCCCCGCCAGGCCATGCTCGGCTTCGCCTGGGCCTGGCTCGAGAACCAGCTCGCCGTGGCCTGCAAGGCGTTGCCGCTCGGGCATACCGCCGCCCAGCGGCTGGTGGAACGGTTGCGTCCGGCCCTGGTCGCCGCGGTGGATACGGCCTTGAGTCTGGACGACGACGAGCTCGGCCCGGCGCTGCCCGGCCTGGCCCTGGCCAGCGCCCAGCACGAGACCCAGTACTCACGACTTTTTCGCAGCTAGTGGAATAACCAGGAGAACGACATGACACATTGCCTACGCATCGGCGTCGGTGGCCCGGTGGGCTCCGGCAAGACGGCCCTGCTCAAGCAGCTCTGCCTGGCGCTGCGCGACCACTACGATATCGCCGTGGTCACCAACGATATCTATACCCGCGAGGACGCCGACTTCCTGCTCAAGCACGAGGCGCTGCCCGCGGATCGCATCCTCGGCGTCGAGACCGGCGGCTGCCCGCACACCGCCATCCGTGAGGACGCCTCCATGAACCTGGCGGCCATCGATGAGCTCCAGGGGCGCCACCCGAACCTCGAGCTGGTGCTGGTGGAGTCCGGCGGGGATAACCTTTCGGCGACCTTCAGCCCCGAGCTGTCCGACCTGACCCTCTACGTGATCGACGTCTCCGCCGGTGACAAGATCCCGCGCAAGGGGGGGCCCGGCATCACCAAGTCGGACCTGCTGATCATCAACAAGATCGACATCGCCGAGCGGGTGCACGCCTCGCTCGAGGTGATGGAGCGCGATTCGAGGAAGATGCGCGGCGAGCGGCCCTTCGTCTTCACCAACCTCTACGACGGGGTCGGCCTCGACGAGATCATCGCCTTCATCCTCGACCGCGGCATGCTGCCGGAGCGCCGCCCCCGGCTCGCCACCACCAGCGCCTGATCCCGTCAACCACCGATTCAAGGATTACCCAGGAGATTGCCCTCATGACACGTCATCTTTTCATTGTTTCCCGCGCGGCACTGGTTGCCGTTGCCGCCCTGCTGCTCGGCGCCGGCCTGGCCGTGGCGCATTCCGGGCACGAGGCCCCGGCGGTGCACAGTCATACCGGGAGTCCGGCACTGCTGGCGGTGATCACCATGTCACTGCTGGGCGTCGCGGCCCTGGTCGCCTTGACCCGCTTCATCGTGCGCCGCCTGAGCCTGCGCCGGCAACCGTGATCGTCTCCAGCGGTACAGCTGCAGCGCCCGGCCTCGGCCGGGCGTGCTGCGTCATCGCATCCGGCAGGATATACTGCGGCTGTTGGCGCCCCGGCCGGCGTGGAGGGGGCCGATTCGACAGGGAGAGACGGCATGGACAAGCTGCTGCTGGCGGTGAAGATCGCGATCACGGTGCTCGTGCTCATCCTCTTCGTGCAGAACATTGCTGTGGTCGAGGTGCGCTTTTTGACCTGGAGCCTCTCGTTGCCCCTGGCGCTGCTGCTGGTGGCGATCTATCTGCTGGGCATGGTCAGCGGCAAGAGCCTGATGGGGCTGATGCGTCGCCTGCGCGCCGGTCGCGCCCCGGGGCCGCGCCGCTGAGGCCACCGGGGGCTCAATCCACATGGGTCACCGCCTGGCGCCGGGGGTCGACATGCCACGGCAGGCCGAGGCGGGCGTTGCGCTCCAGCTCGGCGATCACCTGGGCGCCGAGCAGCAGGATGATGGCGCCCACCTCGAGGCTCAGCAGCACCACGATCAGGGTCGCCAGCGAGCCGTAGACCACGTTCACGAACGACAGGTTGGCGAAGTAGAACACCAGCAGCAGGCGTACCCCCTCCCACAGCAGGGCGGCCACGAAGCCGCCCACCACCGCGCGTTTCAGCGCGATCCTCACCACCGGCAGCACCTTGTAGATGGCGCTGAACAGCAGGAAGACCCCGAGGAAGCTGGTGAGGTTGAGCATGGGTTCGGAGAGCCCGGCCAGCGGCAGTTCCCGGCCGAACAGTGCCAGCCACAGGGCGTTGAGGGAACTGGCCAGGGTCACCACCAGGGTCAGGGCCAGCAGGCCCGCCCCCAGTACCAGCATGAAGGCATAGGGCATCAGTACCGAGACCCAGACGCTGCGGCCGGCGTGATGGGTGTCGGGGGCGTGGAAGATGATCGCCAGGGCGTCCTCCAGCATGCGGAAGACGAAGGAGCTGAACAGCAGCAGCACGGGAAAGCCGAGGATGCCGATGACGTCCCGCGAGTCGAGCAGGGTACGCACGGCATCGAGCAGGACCCCGGCATGGGCCGGGGCCAGGTGGCGCGCCTGGACCGTCAGCACCTCGAGCAGGTGCTGCTCGTCCACCACCTGGGCCAGCAGCACCACCAGCACGGCGAACAGCGGCACGATGGAGAGCAGGATGTTGTAGCCCACCCCGCCGGCGAGCAGGATGCCGTGGTTGCGCAGGAAGGCCGTGAGGACACGCCACAGGAAGCGGGCCACCCGTGGCAGCAGGGTGAAGAGGACGTGATGTGATCCGGGGGGTGGCGGTGAGCCCGTCATCTGCCGTGCCGTCCATGAGGCTGTCAGGGCATCATACGCCGGAAACGACGATCGCCGTCAATCATGCCCGCACCGACCCGTGCATGGCATGTCGCCGGTCAGGACAGCATAATGGGTGCCACCGGCCATCGTCCGGGACTTCGCCGGTGCGTGGCTCGACTGGTCAACCGGAGACCACCTTCCTTCCGTCAACGAGGCATCATGGCCAAATTCGAACAGATCGGCACGGCGAGCATTCCCGGCCAGGGCGGTGAACTGAGGCTGTTGCAGCGCAATGACGAGTTCTCCATCCGCATCGCCGGCAAGAGCGGCGAGTTGATGAATACCCGACTGCATGGCTCCGAGGATGCCTTGGCCGAACTGGCCTGCGCCAGGGTCGCCGAGCGCCCCGGGGTACGGGTGCTGATCGGCGGGTTGGGGATGGGCTTCACCCTGGCCGCCGCGCTGGCGACGCTCGGCGAGGACGCCGAGCTGGTGGTCGCCGAACTGGTGCCCGGGGTGGTCGAGTGGAACCGCGGCCCGCTCGGCGCCGCCGCCGGCTACCCGCTGGACGATCCGCGCACCCGCGTGAGCCTGGGCGACGTGGGTGAACTGTTGCGCCGTGAGCCCGGCGGCTTCGATGCGATCATGCTCGACGTCGACAATGGGCCCGAGGGGCTGACGCGCAAGGAGAACGACTGGCTCTACTCGCCCCGGGGACTCGCCGCCGCCCAGGAGGCGCTGCGCCCGGACGGGGTGCTGGCGATCTGGTCGGCGGGCCAGGACCCGGCCTTCACCGAGCGCCTGCGGCGTGTCGGCTTGCTGGTCGAGGAGGTCACGGTACGTGCCCATCGCCCCGGCAAGGGGGCGAAGCACCGCATCTGGTTGGCCGGCTGACATGCGCGCGCGTAGCGCCGGGGCTCGAGCCCTGCTGCCGTTGCTCGCCGCGCTGCTGCTGCTCGCCGCACCGCTGCTGGGCGGCTGTGCGGGACGCCTCACGCCTCCCGAAGCACCCGTCGATCCGGTCGATATCTACCTGCTCGACCATGGTCGCCATGCCAGCCTGGTGCTGCCCCGCTCGCCGGGCGGGATGGTGCGCTACAGCTACGGCGAATGGGGATGGTACGTCGAGGGTCGTCGGCACCTGCTGGCCGGGGCCTCCGCGATGCTGTGGCCGACGACCGGCGCGCTGGGGCGGGGGGTGTTCGACGAGAGGATCGATTCGCCCCGCGACCTCTACCGGTTGGTGCCGGAGGGTGTGGCTCGCATCTATCCCCTCCAGGTGGAAGCGGCGCGGGTCACGGCGCTCCAGCGCCGGCTCGATACGCACTTCGAGGAGGGCGTGGCGCCGACCTACAGCGCCGAGTTCGGCCTCGAGTTCGTGCCCTATCCGCGCGGCTACTGGCTGTCCCACCAGTCCAATCTCGTCACCGCCCAGTGGTTGCGGCGACTGGGCGTCGAGGTTCGCGGGATTGCCTGGTTGTCGAACTGGCGCGTCGAGGCACCCTGAGGCGCCCGGGCCCTCACCCGCACGCTGCCGGTGCGGTCGGGCCCCGACGGGGTGTGAATGCGAGTACAATCCCCCCTCCCACCTGCAGAGACCTGCCATGACCACGACCGATACCCCATCGACCGCTGCGGGTGCCCCCGGCGCCACGGAGCGCCTTTCCAAGCGCCTGGCGCGGTTGCTGTCCTGTTCACGGCGCGAGGCGGAGCAGTACATCGCCGGTGCCTGGGTGCGAGTCGACGGCCGGGTCGTCGAGGAGCCGCAATTCAAGGTCGGCGACCAGCGTGTCGAGCTGGCGCCGGAGGCCAGGGCGGAGGAGATTCCCCCCGCCACCCTGCTGTGCCACTGTCCGCCCGACCATGACGCGGCCGATGGGGCTGCGCTGGCCCGAGCGCTGATCACCCCGGCCTCGCACTGGACGGCTGACCCGACGGGGCGGCGCCCGCTAAAAGCGCATTTCCGCGGTCTGGCCACGATGATGCCGCTGGTGCCGGGGGAGGGCGGCTTGCTGGTCTTCACCCAGGATCGCGGGGTGGCCAGACGGCTCGACGAGCAGATCGCCCGGCTGGAGCAGGAGTGGCTGGTCGAGGTACAGGGCTGCCTCGACGAGTCTCGGTTGGAGGCGCTGCGACGCGGCACGGTGTTCCCGGAACGCCGACTGGCACCCGGCAAGGTCAGCCGGCAGAGCGAGACCCGCCTGCGTTTCGCCCTGAAGGGCATGGTGCCGGGACAGCTCGAGGCGATGTGCACCCGGGTAGGGCTGACCGTGGTGTCGCGCAAGCGGCTGCGCATCGGCGGGGTCTCCCTGGGCCGCGTGCCGGTAGGCGAGTGGCGCTACCTCCGGTCGGGCGAACGCTTCTGAGGGCTCGCTTTCCCCTCTCGCGATCGCTATGTATGCTGAAAGTCCACGCCGCGCGGCCCAGCCGGTCGGTATTGATTCGCAGCCTGAATCCGAGAGGAGACGTCGCATGTCGGAAACCTCGCAGACTTCATTCTTCAAGGACAACCGTGTCAGGGGGCTCGCCGCCGTGGCGGTCGTGGCCGTCATCTGGGCGTTGTTCGCACAGTCCAGCGCCAACTCCCACAAGGAGGAGCGCGAAGCCCTGGAGTCCCGGCTCGCCAACGTGGAGAGCGAGAACGAGTCACTGACCAACCAACTCACCGAGCGTGAGGAAGCCGAGGCGGACATCCAGAGCCTCGAGGCACGGCTGGCGGAGCTCCGCGAGGAGCAGGAAGGCGCCGAGGCCGAGCTCGAGCGGGCCCAGCTCGAAATCGCCGCGGCCAGGGCCGAGCTCGAGGAGGTGCAAGCCGAGCGCGAGTCGATGACGGAGGACGTCGAAGGAGCCGAGACGCGCCTGAACGAGAGCCAGGAGGCGCTGACGGCGCTGCAGCAGGAGTACGACGAGGCCGACCGGGCCCGGCAGGATGCCGATCAGGCACGCCAGGAGGCGGCAGCCGCCCGCCAGGCAGCCGAAGAGGCGCGTCAGGAGGCCGAGGCTGACCGGCAGGCGGCCGAGGAGGCGCGCCGGGAAGCCGAGCAGGCCCGCGAGCAGGCCGCCACCGAGCTCGAGGCGTTGCAGGGCGAGATCGAGGAGGCCGAGGCGCGTCTCGACTCGCTGAATGGCGAGATCGATGAGCGGGAGTCGCAGCGCGACGCCCTGGCGGAGGAAGTGGGTGACCTCGAACAGCGGCTCGAGGCGACCCGCGAGGAACATGAGCAGGTACAGGAAGCCCTGCAACAGAGCCGCCGCGAACACGATGACCTGCTGGTGGCGATCGAGATCGGCCGCGAAGAGGTCGAGACCATCGAGGCCGATATCGAACGCCGCCGGTCACAGCTCGAGCGCCTGGAGTCACAACTGAGCGCCTGGCGTTCCGAACTGGCCGAACTGGAGGCCAACCTGGAAGCCGGTCAGGAGCAGGAAACCGAGCAGAACTGAGGCGAACCCTGTCGGCAAGGGGGCGAACGGCGAGCCTGTCTCGCCGTTCGTGGTGTCTACCCATTGCACGGCCCATGACCCTGGTGGGTATACTGGTCGTGCGGCCGTCCATCGACGGCCCAGCCCACCAGCATTGAGGAGTGAGTCGTGATCGAAGGGGTCAAGCGTATCGTCGCCGTGGCGTCCGGCAAGGGCGGCGTGGGCAAGTCCACCGTCACCGTCAACCTGGCGTTGGCCATGGCCGCCGAGGGCTACCGGGTCGGTATCCTCGATGCCGACATCTACGGGCCGAGCCAGGCCCAGATGCTGGGGGTGGGCGAGGGCGTGCGCCCCCAGGCGGCCGGCGAGAATCGCTTTCGGCCGCTTCAGGCCCACGGCATCCAGGCCATGTCCATGGCCTTCATGGTCGACATCCGCGAGCCCATGGTATGGCGCGGCCCGATGGTGGCCGGTGCCTTCCAGCAGCTGCTGACCCAGACCGCCTGGGACGACCTGGATTATCTGTTCATCGACATGCCCCCGGGGACCGGGGACGTCCAGTTGACCCTCGCCCAGAAGGTGCCCGTGGACGGCGCGGTGATCGTCACCACGCCCCAGGACATCGCCCTGCTCGACGCCCGCAAGGGCATCGAGATGTTCCGCAAGGTGAATGTGCCGGTGCTTGGAGTGGTGGAGAACATGAGCCTGCATGTCTGCTCGAACTGTGGCCACCGCGAGCCGATCTTCGGCGAGGGCGGCGGCGAGCGCATCGCCACCGAATATGAGACCCGGGTGCTGGGGCAACTGCCGCTGACCCTGGCGATCCGCGAGCAGGTGGACGGCGGGCACCCCACGGTGGTGGCCGAGCCGGACGGCGAGGTGACGGCCACCTTCCGCGACATGGCGCGCCAGATCGCGGAACGGTTACAGGATGACTCGTCCGAGGGGCCGGCCATCTCCTTCAGCGACGATTGACTCCCCAAGCAAGGGGCGCCGGGGGCAGGCCGAAGAGGAGGTCTTTTGCCAGGGAAGGCAAAAGTAGCGCCCAGGAACGGGTTTACAGCGCCTCCTCGCAGGCCTGCCGCCGGATCAGCCCCGTGTGGCTATTGCACTACCCTTGGGCGATCGACAGGGCGGATGACGCACACCGCCGGGGCCGCTATCATGGCGGCCCCGATTCCTCCTTTCGATACCTCACCAGGACGTCCCGATGAGCATCAAATCCGACAAGTGGATCCGCCGCATGGCCGAGCGGGAAGGCATGATCGAGCCCTTCGAGGCCGACCAGGTGCGCTACGTGAACGATCGTCGGGTGATCTCCTACGGGACCTCCAGCTACGGCTACGACGTGCGCTGTGCCGACGAGTTCAAGGTCTTCACCAACATCCATTCGGCGGTGGTGGACCCCAAGGCCTTCGACGAGAAGAGCTTTGTCGACATCAAGGGCGATGTCTGCGTCATTCCGCCCAACTCCTTCGCCCTGGCGCGCACCGTCGAGTATTTCCGTATCCCGCGCAGCGTGCTGACCATCTGCCTGGGCAAGTCGACCTATGCCCGCTGCGGGATCATCGTCAATGTGACGCCGCTCGAGCCGGAGTGGGAGGGGCACGTGACCCTGGAGTTCTCCAACACCACCAACCTGCCGGCCAAGATCTACGCCAACGAGGGCGTGGCGCAGATGCTGTTCCTCGAGTCCGACGAGGAGTGTGCGATCTCCTACAAGGACCGCGGCGGCAAGTACATGGGGCAGCGGGGGGTGACCCTGCCCCAGGCGTGAATCTGCGGGTGGGTGTGTTTCACGTTACCGAAGGGGCTGGTCGGTTTCCCCGGCAAGCCGGCCTTAATGGACCCGTCCCGCTGTGCAAGTCAGAAGTGACGAGGCATCGGTGAGTGAGGACGGGATGCTCGCGCTCTACCCTCATCTCCTGCGCTGCGGCAGTTGGTTCATGATGGCGTGGCGTTCGGCATCGCTGAGCGACGACCAGGTGGCGATTTCGTCCAGTGTGCGGAGGCAGCCGAGGCAGTAGCTGCCACCCGGCGGGAGGCGGCAGACGCCGGTGCAGGGTGAGGCGATCCGTTGGGCCCGGGTGTCGTCGCTCATCGGTTGGCGCCGGGCACCCAGAGCACGTCGTCCTCGCCGTTGGCGTTGGCCTTGCGAGCCGCGACGAACAGCAGGTCCGAGAGCCGGTTCATGTACCGCAGGACCTCGGGGTTCACCGGCTGGGCTTCCATGAGTTCTGCGATCAGGCGTTCGGCGCGCCGGGCGACGGTGCGGGCCAGGTGCAGGTGGGCGGCCAGGGGCGTGCCGCCGGGGAGGATGAACGAGCGCAGGCTGGCGAGGTGCGCGTTGAGCGCATCGATCTGCCCTTCCAGATAGTCGACCTGCGAGGCCGCCACGCGCAGCGGGGGATGTCTGGGGGCGTCCTGCTCCGGGGTGCAGAGGTCGGCGCCGACGTCGAACAGGTCGTTCTGGATCCGCGCCAGGACCCGCTGCAGCTCGCCTTCGGCATGCAGCTGGGCCAGGCCGATGGCGGCGTTGGTTTCGTCCACCGTCCCGTAGGCGTCCACGCGCAGGTCGTGTTTCGCCACCCGGCTGCCGTCGCCGAGCCCGGTGTCGCCCTTGTCGCCGGTGCGGGTGTAGATCTTGTTGAGCTTCACCATGTCTCTCGTCTTGCCTCAGGGTCTGCCGCGGCCTCGTCCCCGGCCAGGGCCTGGAGGGCCGTGCGGTAGGTGTCGCGCAGGGTCGGCTCGTCGAGCAGCTGGGGATGGTCGTCCAGCAGTTCCGCCACCCGGCGCACGATCAGTGACTGGACATGATAGCGCCGCCGCAGGCGGCGTGTCTGCGTCGGGTCGCGCCGTTCGCTCAGCCAGGCGAGGTGTCGGGTGATGGCGTCATCCAGCTCGGCCAGGCCTTCCTCGCTGTCCTGGCTCACCTCGATGACCGGTGGCAGCCAGGCGCGGGCGTGGCGGTGGCGTTGCACGATGCTGCGCACTTCCGAGGCGGTCTTCCTGGCGCCGGGCAGGTCCGCCTTGTTGATGACATAGATATCCGCGAGCTCGAGTATCCCGGCCTTCATCGCCTGCACGGCGTCGCCGGAATTGGGTTGCAACACCATGACCAGGCTGTCCACCGCGTGGCGCACGGCGTGCTCGGCCTGGCCGACCCCCACGGTTTCCAGCAGCACCTCGCGAAAGCCGTGGCCATCCAGGGCATCGAGCAGGTCCGCCACGTTGTCGGCCAGGCCGTCATTGGCGGAGCGGCTGGACAAAGAGCGGATGTAGAGCTCGGGCTCGTTGACGATGTTGTCCATGCGGATGCGATCGCCGAGGATCGCGCCGCCGGAGAGCGGGCTGGTCGGGTCGATTCCCAGGATGGCGATGCCACCCTGGTCACGGCAGGCGGCCAGGCGTCGCTTGGCGAGGCGGCTGACCAGGGTGCTCTTGCCCGCGCCAGGGGCGCCGGTGAAACCGATGCGGGTGGTGCCGCCGTCGGAGGTTGGTCGGTGCGCCACCTGGTCGAGACTCTCGGCCACGGAGGCCGAGGCGAGCCTGGTGAGGGTGCGACCCAAGGCGCGACGTGAGCGGGGATCGAGCCGGGACATGCGTTAGCCTCCCTCGGTGTCGTGCGGCGGAAGAATGTCCCAGCGCCTGCCTTGGAGCGGTTCGCTGTCCTCGTCGAGCAGCGGTGGGGGAGCGTAGTGGGGTGGCTGGTCCGGCAGCTTGATGGGGTTGCCCACCATGCGGATCTCCCCATGGGCCGTGGGTACCGAGACGACCATCTGGCGCGACTGGGTCAGCGCCGACTCGAGTGCCGTCTCCAGGCTCTGCACGCCCGCCACCACCACGCCCAGCGGCGAGAGCCGGTCCACCCAGCTGTCGGTAGTGCCGGTCGACAGCACCGCCTGGATGTCGTCGACCACGTGCTCGCGATTCGCGGCGCGTGCCTCCATGGTCGAGCGGTGGGGGTCGTCGATCCATTCCGGATGACCGACTTCGCGGCAGAAGTCCGCCCAGAAGCCGTCGTGGGTGATGAACAGCGCCAGGTGGCCGTCCAGGGTGCGGAAGATCTGCGCCGGCACGATAAAGGGGTGGCCGCCGCCGGGGTAACGCTGGACCTTCTGCCCGGCGTTCAGATAGGCGCTGGCGAGGTAGTTCAATTGCGAGAGCATGGTGTCGTAGAGCGACACGTCGACCTGGCCGCCGCGGCCCTCCACCAGCTTGGCGGTCAGGCCCAGTGCCCCCATGATGCCCGCGGAGTTGTCGACCACCGAGTAACCCGTCTTCACCGGCGGGCCGTCGGGGTCGCCGGTCATGGCCATGACCCCCGCGAGAGCCTGAATGACATAGTCGTAGGCGGGCTTGTCGGCGAAGGGGCCGTCCAGCCCGTAGCCGGTGAGGGCCAGGCATACGAGTTTGTCGTTGTGCACGCGCAGGGCGTCGTAGGTCAGGCCCAGCTTGCGGATCGCGGCGGGGCGAATGTTGGTGAGCAGGGCGTGCGAGTTCGCGGTCAGCTCGCCGAGGCGGCGTTTCCCGGCCTCGCTGGTGAGGTCCAGGCAGAGGCTGCGCTTGTTGCGGTTGAGGCTGGCGAAGTAGGCGTTGTGGGGGCCGATGTAATTCGGCCCGATCTGGCGCCCGATATCGCCCTGTCCGGGCGCTTCGATCTTGATCACGTCCGCCCCCAGGTCGGCCAGCAGCATGCCGCAGTAGGGCCCGGCCAGCATATGGCTCACCTCGAGGATGCGAATGCCGGTGAGCGGGCCCTGGGCGTGGGTGGCATCGTTCATTGCAGTTGCCTCTCGATGTCGCGGAGGACGTCTTCCAGGGGCATTTCCGAGGTGTAGACACCGCATACTCCCGCGTTCAGCAGCGCTTCGCGGTCCTTCTCGGGAATGGTGCCGCCCACGAAGACCTTGATGTCGCCGGCATCGTACGCCTCCAGGCAGCGCATGGTCTCGCGCACCAGCTCCAGGTGGCTGCCCGAGAGCATGCTCAGTCCCACCACGTCCACGTCCTCGTCCACCGCGACCTTGGCGATGTACTCGGAACTCTTGCGCAGTCCGGTGTAGATGACGTCGGCGCCGGCGTCGCGCAGGGCCAGGGCGATCACCTTGGCGCCCACGTCGTGGCCGTCGAGGCCGGGTTTGGCGATCAGGATTCTCTTGCCTTTCAAACTCATGGGGATTCTCCAATGACGCGTGGCGGGGCCCTACGGCCGGGGGCCGCGCTCACAGACGAATGGGTTCCTGGAATTCGCCCCATTGCGACTTGAGGGTGGCGACCATTTCGCCCACGGTGGCGTAAGCGTGACAGCAGTCGATCAGGTAGGGCATGAGGTTCTCGTCATCCTGACCGGCGGCCTTTTCCAGCGCCTTCAGGGTCCGTTCGACCTGGGCCGGGTCGCGCTCGGTGAGGAGGCGCTGGTATTTCTCCTGCACGCGCTCCGAGGCCTGCGGGTCGACCTTGAACACCTCCCCGAAATCGTCGGTCTGGTCGTCGCGGCGGAAATAGTTCTGGCCGACGATCACCGTTTCCCCCCGGTCCACCTTCTGCTTGCGTTGGTGAGCACGTTCGGCGATGCGCGCCTGCAGGTAGCCGTCCTCGATCGCCTTCACGACACCACCGTAGTCGTCTATTTCCTCGATGACCCGGCGCGTTTCCTCTTCCATGCGGTCGGTCAGCCACTCCACGTAGTAGCTGCCGCCGAGTGGGTCGACCGTCTTGGAGATGCCACTCTCGTAGGCAATGATCTGCTGCGTTCGCAGGGCGAGCTCGGCGCTGAACTCCGTGGGGATCTGGAAGGCTTCGTCGTAGGCGCAGGTGAACACCGATTGCGCGCCCCCCAGCGTCGCCGCGAGGGTTTCGATTCCCACGCGCACGATGTTGTTGTAGGGCTGTGCGGCGGTCAGCGACGAGCCGCCGCAGACCACGCCGAAGCGCAGTCGCTGCGCCTTGGGGTCGGTGATCCCGAAGCGCTCCTCGAGCAGCCTGGCCCACAGCCGCCGTGCCGCGCGGAACTTGCAGATCTCCTCGAAGAAATCCATGTGCACGTAGAAGAAGAAGCTTAGCCGGTTGGCGAACTTGGTGGCGTCGCCGCCGCGGCGGATCAGTTCTTCGACGTAGGCCAGGCCATTGGCCAGGGTGTAGCCCAGCTCCTCGACCGCGGTGGCCCCGGCGTCACGCACGTGGGCGCCGGCGATGCTGATCGGGTTGAAGCGCGGTGTCTCGCGGTTGGAGAACAGGATGGTGTCGGAAATCAACCGCATCGAGGGCCGCACCGGGAAGATCCAGGTGCCGCGGGCCACGTACTCCTTGAGGATGTCGTTCTGAATGGTGCCGGTGAGTTTCTCGCGGGGCACGCCCTGCTTGTCGGCCACCGCACAGTACATGGCATAGATGATCGCCGCGGTGCCGTTGATGGTGAAGGAGGTGGAGATGCCGCTCAGATCGATGCCGTCGAACAGGATCTCGGCTTCGGCGAGGTTGGACAGCGAGACACCGACCTTGCCGACTTCGGAGCGCGCCATGGAATCGGTCGGGTCATAGCCGCACTGGGTTGGGAGATCCAGGGCCACCGAGAGACCGGTCTGGCCGCTCTCCAGCAGGAAGCGATAGCGCTCGTTGGTGTTTTCCGCCGTGCCGAATCCCGAGTACTGGCGAAAGGTCCACAGCCGCCCGCGATAGCCGTTGGGGAAGATGCCCCGGGTGTAGGGGGGCTTGCCGGGCAGCCCCGGGTCGGGGTGCTGCAGCATGTCCGCTGTCACCAGCTCGGGAATCTCGATACCGGATGCGGTGTACGGCTCGGGAATCGGTGGGGTGCGGTTCTGGGGGGCTGAATCGTTCATCGGGTCCTCCTGCTGTTCAGCACCTTGTCGGCGGCGGCCCAATGGTCGTCGTGGGTCCAGGTCTCAACGAAATGGCGGGTCTCGATCGCCTCGAGGGCGGCCGCTGGCTGGCCATCGCGATGGGCGTTGGCCAGTGCCTTGAATGCCCGGAGCACCTGCGGAACCTGGGCGAGGATGGGTTGGCAGAACGCCGCCACGCTGTTGTCGAGTGTGTCGCCGGGTGCAGTGGCTTGGTCGATGAGGCCGATGCGCAGGGCGTCGTTGGCCGTGAGCAGTTCGGCCCGCGACAGGAGCCGCAGGGCCTGGGTCGCGCCCACCCGCTGCAGCAGCCGGG
This sequence comes from Halomonas sp. LMYGS-3, assembly GCF_059509875.1. Classification (NCBI taxonomy): domain Bacteria; kingdom Pseudomonadati; phylum Pseudomonadota; class Gammaproteobacteria; order Oceanospirillales; family Halomonadaceae; genus Halomonas; species Halomonas sp. LMYGS-3. The sequence goes on from NZ_JCAKFQ010000015.1 coordinate 16,857, forward strand.
GACCGCCGCCCCAGGCGGTGGAGATGTTGAGCTTGCCCTGGATGAAACCGATGCGGCTGGTGGGGCCGGCGACGATGAAATCACAGGCCACCGCGAGTTCCGCGCCACCGCCCAGGGCGTCGCCGTTGAGGGCGGCGATGACCGGGACCGGAAAGCGCGAGATGGCATCGAGGGCGCGTCGGGCATCGCGGCTCATGGCCACGGCGTCGGCGTCGGAGCGCACCGCGGAGAGGTCGCGCAGATCGCCGCCGGCGGCAAAGCTCTTGTCGCCGGCGCCGGTCAGTACGGCGGCCTTGAGCCCGGGCGTCTCGGCGTGCTGTGTGAAGGCGTCGGCGAGATCGTCGAGTACCGCACGGGACAGGGCATTGCGTTTTTCCGGGCGGTTGATGGTCACCCGCAGCAGGGGGCCATCCGAGTCGACGACGAGGTGAGCGGCTGCCATCGGGTTTCTCCTGGGTGGCACTTGTGACTTGTATTTACACTATACTGAATAACTATACTTGTATGTGAAATAGTGCCTGTCAAGACCAACAGGGATATACCGGCCAGCGGGGGCGTGATGAATCGTAACGAGGAGAAGGTGTCCGGCGAGGAGGGCATCGGGTCGCGAGATGCAATGACGGTGCTCGCCGCCACCACCTGGGTGCAGGCCCTGTGCAGCACCGCCATGCTACTGGTTCCCGTGCTGGCTCCCCGGATCGCTGCCGACTTCCGTGTGCCGGCCAGTCTGGTGGGGTTGCAGGTCAGCCTGCTATATGGCGTGGCGATGCTCTCCTCGATGCAGGCGGGGTCGCTCGCCCGGCGGCTCGGAGCCTGCCGGGCCAGTCAGGTAGCCATGCTGTTGGTCACCGCAGGGTGTGCGGTTGCGTTGGCTGGCACGCCCGCGATGCTGGTGACGGCAACGGTTCTCCTGGGGATGGCCTATGGGCTGACCAACCCGGCGGCAGCCCAGTTGCTGGCACGCTTCACGCCACGCAAACATCGCAACCTGATCTATTCGATCAAGCAGTCCGGGGTTCCTCTGGGGGGTGTACTGGCGGGGGCCGTTGCTCCCTCATTGGCTCAGGCGTGGGATTGGCATGGCGCTTTCGCGGCCCTGGGAATCAGCACGCTTGTCACATCGCTGGCGCTCCAGATCCGTCGACGGCTCTGGGACAGCGACCGGGCTCTCTCTGCTCGCATGCAGGGGTTCGGCAGCCTGAACGTGCTGTATCGACGGCGTCCCATGCTGTGGCTGGGCCTGGTCGGGTTCTGCCTGGCCGCCGCTCAGCTGTCGCTGCTCAGTTTCGCCGTGGCATTCATGGTCGAGGAATTGCTGGTCTCATTGGTGACGGCCGGCATCATCATGTCCGTCATACACGCCTCGGGCGTATTCGGGCGCGTGGGCTGGGGGATGCTGGCCGATCGGCTGGGGGGAAGTGTGCCGGTACTTCACGGGCTGACGGTCGCAATGCTGCTGTTGTTCCTGGCCATGACCCAACTGGTCCCCGGCACGCCGCCATGGCTGGTGATCGTCTTGCTGAGTGCGGTCGGGGCGACGGCCATCGGCTGGAACGGTGTGTACCTCTCGGAGGTGGCGAATCGCAGCCCCCAGGGGGAAGTGGCGGAGACAACGGCCGCCGTACTGGTACTCACGTACATGGGGGTACTGACGGGGCCGGCGCTGTTCAGCCTGATCGTGGCGCTGGGCGGCAGCTACGCCATCGGCTTCCTGTTGCCGGTGGTGGCCTCGCTGCTGGCCCTCTTCTGTCTCAGGGAGTCCAGCCGCCCCCAGGAGGCGCCGAACGCCCACGGCATCGACAGGTGAACGCCATGACGTATCAGGATGTCGGCACATCAACAGCTTGCGACCGGGTGAAATATTCAGTATGCCGAAAGTTTATGCATACAGTGGAAAATATTGGAATGTTGGGTTATTAGTAAGTACAGCGGTACCCAGGGAGGGGCATGGCGATGGCGCCCAGGGATTCGCAATTGCAAGAGGACAATAATAATGACGCCCCTGAACGACGAAAAAACAAGGCATTGCCTGGCAAGATTTGTTCTATTCAGTGCTGAGAACGTCACTGTCAGCCTGTCTTGGTGTAATGCCGAGACCCTGCCGATGGGAGAAGCGCGTTCGTCGGCCAGCACGGTGTCCTGCGCGGTATGGAGGGAGTGCGTGTGACGTCAATCGATCACCGAGACCTCGTTGGCGGCATGCTGATGCTGACTGTCGGTGTGTTCATCATCATTTATGTACAACGCTATGACATCGGCACCCTGGCCAATATGGGGCCGGGGTATTTCCCTCTGGTGCTGGGCGTGCTGCTGGCGATCTTCGGCTGCTTGATTGCCATTCCCGCGTTTTTCAGAACAGGAACGCCGATCAGCGTGAACTGGCGCAGTTATCTGCTCGTCGTCGGCAGTCTGCTGTTCTATGCCCTGACGCTGCGTACCCTCGGGCTGCTGCTCAGCACTGGTCTGGCGGTGCTATTGTCTTCGATGGCGTCGCCGGTACTGGCGTTGAAAGGCCGTCTTGTTCTCGTGGTGTGCGTTGTGGGGGTTACCTATGTGGTCTTCATGCTTGGGCTCAATATGAGGTTGCCTCTATGGCCGAGTGTTTTTTGACCGACAAGAGCGAGAGACCGGTGGTTGCCGGTTCTGGGATGTCTGATGGGTAGTCTTGACGCTCTGTTCACCGGATTCGGCGCGGCCATGTCGCTGGATGTCCTGATGTATTGCTTCTTCGGGGTTTTCATCGGGACGTTGATCGGCGTTCTGCCCGGTATTGGTGCCCTGGCCACCATATCGCTACTCCTGCCGGTCTCCTACCATATCCCGCCGGCCGCGGCGATCATCATGTTGGCCGGGGTCTACTACGGTGCTCAGTACGGTGGTTCCACCTCGTCGATCCTGTTGAATCTTCCGGGCACGCCATCCCACGCGGTGACTTGTCTGGATGGACACCCCATGGCCAAGCAGGGCAGGGCGGCAGTGGCTCTGTTCATGACCACCATCGCGTCGTTCGTTGGCTCTATGGTGGGGCTGTTTTGCTTGGCGCTATTCTCACCCGCTGTCGCCGAGATTGGCCTGAATTTCGGTGCACCGGAATACTTTTCTCTGATGCTGTTGGGCTTGGTGGCTGCGTCCACCATGACTTCCGGTTCCGCGGTAAAGGGGCTGAGCATGGTGGTATTGGGGTTGTTTCTCGGCACCATCGGTACGGACGTCAATACGGGTGTACATCGCTTCCATTTTGGCATTCCCGAGCTGTTGGATGGCATCAACTTCATCGCGCTGGCCATGGGGGTCTTTGGCGTGTCTGAAGTGATCAGCAGCTGCAACAGCCGGCCGGACAGCAGGCCGAAGGAGAAGATCTCGTTCGGCAGCATGCTCCCGACATGGTCGGAGGCGAAACGCTCCGTCGGCTCCATCCTTCGTGGCACCGGGGTGGGCGGCTTGTTTGGTGCGCTGCCGGGTACCGGGCCGTCGATTGCCTCCTTCATGGCCTATGCCGTGGAAAAGAAAGTAGCCAAAGACCCCTCCCGGTTCGGCAAGGGGGCGATCGAAGGATTGACGGGGCCTGAAGCAGCGAATAATGCAGCCAGTCAGACCTCCTTCATTCCAACGCTCTCACTTGGTATCCCAGGAGATGCGGTGATGGCGCTCATGCTGACGGCACTGATCATTCACGGCATCCAGCCCGGGCCGATGTTGCTGGTGTTGCAGCCCGAGCTGTTCTGGCTTCTGGTCGCCGGTTTTCTCATTGGCAACATCATGTTGCTTGTGCTGAATGTCCCGCTGATCGGGCTATGGGTGTCGATTCTTCGCATTCCCTACCATGTGCTGTACCCCGCTATTTTAATCTTCATTGCGTTGGGTGTTTACAGCGTGAATAACAGCACGTTCGATATTCTCATGGTAGCTATCATTGGCGCCATCGGCTATGCGATCTGGATCCTTCGTTTCGATGCCACACCGCTACTTCTGGGCTTTGTTCTCGGTCCATTGATAGAGGCGAACCTCCGCAGGGCGTTGCTCATCTCTCGCGGTGATCCGATGACATTCCTGCAACGACCAATCAGTGCGACGATTCTGGTGCTTTGCACGGCCCTTCTCCTCTGGGGCATCTTCAGTGCGCTACGTTCCAGGCGAGTGAAGAATCTCCATGACGCGAAAGCCTGACGACGATGGGGCTGACCGGTTTTGAACAACAGCGAGTAGTTGATTCAGCGCATGAACATCGACCAAGCCATTAACTTGCATGACTTCCGGGTCATGGCCCGGCGCAAACTGCCGAAGATCGCCTTCGATTTCATCGACGGGGGGGCCGACGACGAAGTCTGTCTGAAGCGCAACCGGAGTGCCTTCGAGCAGCATACGCTGGTTCCCCGGTATCTGGCCGGGGTCTGTGAACGGGATCAGTCCACCACGGTGCTAGGCAAGACCTATTCGAGTCCGATCGGCATTTCACCCACCGGGTTGGCGGGCCTGTTTCGCGAAGGTGCTGACGGCATGCTGGCGGCGGCAGCACGGGACGCGAATGTACCGTTCTTGCTATCAAGCGCCAGCAACATTTCCCTGGAAGAAGCGGCGACGATCGCACCGCAGAATCTGTGGTTCCAGATGTACTGCACGTCCGATGACAAGATCAATCGGGATCTGATTCGGCGCGCCGCCGATGCCAATATCGAGGTGCTGGTGATCTCGGTGGATGTGCCAGTGAACTCGAACCGCGAGCGTAACCGGCGAAACGGTTTCACTCGTCCGTTTCGGATGACGCCGGCTATCGTACTCGACGCCCTGGGGCATCCGGCATGGGTGCTGCGCTATCTGCGCTCCGGCGGCATGCCGATGATGAACAATTGGCAGCCTTACGGCCGCCAGGGCGCGAGCGCTGCCGAGATCGCAGATCTGTACGGCAGCCTGACACCGGCGTCCATGACCAATTGGGACACACTGAAATGGATTCGGGATGCCTGGAAGGGGCCACTGGTCATCAAGGGGCTGATGCATCCAGAGGACGTGCGCATGGCGGTCGATCTGGGGGCTCAGGGCGTCATTATTTCCAATCATGGCGGCCGGCAGCTGGACTGCGCACCATCGCCCATCGCGTTACTACCCGAGATCCGCGAGGCCGTCGAGAATCGGCTGGAGATCATGCTGGACAGCGGCGTTCGTCGTGGTTCGGATATCGTGATTGCCCGCTGCCTGGGAGCACGGTTCTGTTTCTTTGGCAGGCCAACGCTGTATGCCGTAGTGGCCGGCGGAAAGCCCGGTGCCGACAAGGCGCTGAAAATCATCCAAAACGAGATCGACCTGATCTTGGGACAGATCGGCTGCACCAGCTTTGATGCGCTTGGTCCGGAATACCTGCGGTAGACGGATTTCGCGGCCCTGCATCGATACTCTCCGCTCGATTCCGGGCGAGGAGACATAAACCGCGTCCCGATCGGGACTTGATGCAAGGAGTACCAGAGATGACTGTCAAATCCAGACTGTTCGGAGCAGCGGTTGGTGCAATGGCTGCGTTGGCGTTGACCGGTGGTGCCATCGCCGATGAGTATCCAAGCCGGACCATCACCATGGTCGTGGCTTATCCCGCAGGCCAGGGGACGGACCTGGCCGCTCGTTTCTATGCCGAGAAGCTGTCTGAGGCACTCGGACAGAATGTTGTGGTAGACAACCGGCCCGGTGCCGGTGGCAATGTCGGCACGGCGTCGGCGTCCCGCGAAGAGGCGGACGGTTACACCATCCTGATGGGGGCCTCCGGAACGCATGCCATGAATCCGGCCATGTTCGAGGATCCTGGCTACGATGCGGCCGACGACTTCGATCCTGTTGCCGCCACCATCGTTATTCCTATGGCGATCTCGGCTCATCCTTCCATCGGCGTCAGCTCCATACCGGAACTGATGGAGTATGCCCAGGCCAATCCGGGTGAGGTGGATGTTGCACTGCCGAGTGTCACGGCCCAACTGGTACTGGAACTGCTGAAAGACGAAGGCGCACCCCTGAATGGCATCAACTACGGCGGTTCCGCCGAAGCCACTGCTGCCGTGCTGGGCAATCAGGTGCCGGTACTGATCGACACCCTGGGCGCTTCACGTCGCCACTTCGAGCGGCTCACACCCATTGCCGTTACATCCCCGAGTGCCGCCTCCTCCCTGCCTGATCTGCCGTCAGTGGCGGAGCAGGGGGTCGATGGATTCAGTGTGACCGCCTGGAACGTACTCTACGTTCTCTCTGACACGCCAGATGAGGTCCGTGAGCGTCTGCGGGACGAAATGCGCACGATCCTGAACGATCCGTCCACTGCTGACGCCATGCGCGACCTGGGGTTCGAACTGGCGCCCTGGATGGAGCGCGAGGAACTGGAAGCGTGGGAGCAGGGTGAGCGGGACCGTTACGGCGAGGTCATCCGTGCCGCTGGTCTCGACGGCCGATAAGTCAAAACATTCCAGGAGTCAGATTGCTATGTCAGTTCAAACGGGAAAAGTGAAACATCGGTTTCTGAAGGACGATTTCGTCGTAGAAGTCGATGAGCGTATTGATCTGCTGCTGCAGGACAGCGATGCCATGGAGGAACTCCGGAAGCTGTGGCAACAATCACCGGTCATGGTGTTCAGGCGACAGTGCATGCAAGAGAGTGAGCAGGTAAGATTCTCGGGGTTCTTCGGTCATTGCGAAAGCGCCAACCGCAAGGATATCCAGTCGCCATACTTCGAGGAAATCATTTACTTCAGCACCCTGCGCTATGCCGATGGTAGCTTCATCGGTGGTTTTGCCGGCGGCGAGGATGTCGACTGGCACTCGGACCAGACCTTCAAGGAGAGGCCGGCCACGGGTGCCCTGCTCTATGGCGTGGAAGTGCCCAAGGATGGCGGCGATATCTACTGGGCGAACCAGTACGCCGCCTGGGAGGCTTTGCCGGATGACATCAAGGAAAAGATCGACGGCAGGATGGGCGTGTACAAGTACGAGAAGCGTCTTGCCATTCTCAATCCGCTGGAACTTCAGGACAAGAGTAGCGAGCAGGTCAAGGCCATGACCAGCCTGCCGGACGCCCATCACCCGGTGGTGCTGACGCATCCGATTACCGGCAGAAAGGCGTTATATGCCGACCCTACTACGCTGGTGGCCATCGACGGGCTGAGCGAGATAGAGAATGAACGTCTTCTTCCCATCCTCTTCGAGATCGGCGGCCGGGAGGACTTCGTCTATCGACACAAGTGCTCCAACGGCGATGTGATCATGTGGGACAACGGCTGCACCATGCACCGCCGCGACGAAATGCGCCTCGATCAACCGAGGCTCATGAAGCGTACGACGTTCCGTCTTCCCAGCGATGCTTACTGCTCGCCGCACTAGGGCCATCAAGACTGCCGTGGCCCGCTACGCTAGGTCAGGGCAGTCGACTACCGCCTTTCCAGGCGGTTCAACCTCAACGAGAAGAGGAGAAGCGGCGTGCTGCGATCGAAAGTGTATCTGCGCGTAAACCGCGTTGATGACGCCGTCTGCGACAGGGCCCGTGCCGTCACGGTGTCCGACCTGCATGAGGCCCTGTATTTGACCGGTGACTCCGGACTCATGTCCAGCGCCATGCGTCCGCGGCAGGAGGGAGCGAGAATCGCTGGCCCCGCGGTCACGGCCTACTGCTCGCCAGGCGACAACCTGATGATGCATCGTGCCCTGTACCTGGCACAGCCCGGCGATGTGCTGGTGGTAGTCTGCGCCGCACCGACCTCGGGCGCACAGTGGGGCGATGTGGCAACACGGTACGCGCTGAAGAAAGGGCTGGCCGGGGTCGTGGTCCACGGCAGTGTACGGGATACGGACACGGTCCGGACCCTCGGCTTTCCGGTGTGGTCCACGCATGTCAGTTCGATTCATCCGGACAAGCGTGGGCACGGTTCGGTCAATGCGCCCATCGTGTGCGATGGCGTGACCGTGAACCCGGGGGATCTCATTGTCGCCGACGGAGATGGCGTTCTACGTGTGCCGAAGCAATGTGCCGACGAGGTGGTGGACCTTGCCATCGCCCGTATGCACAAGGAGGACGAAGCCAGCGCGGCAATTGCCGACGGCACCTCCGTTTGGGAGTTGAGCGGGGCGGCGGCTAGCTATGCGGGAATGACCATCAACGAACTCGACATGGCCTTTGATGATGGGCCCTCCGAGGGGGGAGCCACTGAAGACAGGATGCGCTAGCCATGAAAACCATGCAGCCGGTGGCCAGGGAGCTTGTCAAGGGCGCCGACGTGTTGGCTCATGGCCTGGTGGCACTGGGTGTGACCACGGTGTTCTGCTACCCGGGCGGTGCAAACCTCGAGATCCTGGACGCCCTGTCCCGTGTGGACATTCGACTGATTCGCACTGAGCACGAACAAGGTGCCGTTTTCGCTGCCCAGGGTTACGCGCGATCCAGTGGCCGTCTTGGCGTATGCCTGGCCACGTCTGGCCCGGGCGCGACCAACCTGGTGACGGGGATCGCCGATGCCAATAGCGATTCCATCCCGATTCTGGCCATTACGGGAAACGTCGCGACGACCTGGCTGGGGCGTAATGCCTTCCAGGAAGTGAATATCGTCTCGGTCGTCACGCCCATTACGAAACAGGCAATTCAGGTCGGGGCCGTGGAGGAGGTGGCCGCTGCCTTGTCCCAGGCGTGCCGAACGGCGCTTGAGGGGCGCCCCGGCCCGGTACTGCTGGACATTCCGAAGGATGTCCAGCAGGCGGTACTGCCGGCCATGCCGGCGCTGGCCGGTCTCGATATGTCGCGCCATACAACGTTCTCCAACACGACAACGGGGTCCTCCAACACGACGACGGGCTTGTCTGCCGAACAGGCCGAGACACTCCGTGACCTGTTACGATCCAGCAAGCGTCCCGTGATCTACGCGGGCGGTGGCGTTATCAGCTCGGACACCGGCGCCTTACTGGTCAAGCTGGCGGAGCGACTGGCATGTCCTGTCGCACTGACGATCATGGGGCTGGGCGCCATGCCGGCGAACCATTCCCTCATGCTTGGGCCGCTGGGCATGCATGGGGCTCAGATGGCCAATGTGGCGGTGAATGAAGCCGATCTCGTACTGGCTCTGGGGGTTCGTTTCGATGACCGGGTCATCGGCGATCCCGAGGCGTTCGCCCATGCTGCCCGTATCGTTCACATCGATGTAGACGCCAACGAGATCGGTAAGAACAAGCCTGTGTACATGGGCATCACCGCAGATCTTCGGTATGCACTCTGGCAACTGCTCGAGATTGCTGTGCCGCTTGACACCAGCGAGTGGCAAGGCTATCTGAAGCAGGTTGGCCATCGGCATCCGCTGGACCCGAAAACGGAAGAGGGTGTCATGACGGGCGCGTCGGCCATTGCCTGTCTGGCCGGTCATCTGACAGCCGACGCTATTGTCACTACTGGTGTGGGCCAGCATCAGATGTGGGCCATGCAACACTGCCGGGTATCAACGCCGCGCGGTTTTCTGTCAAGCTCCGGGTTCGGCACCATGGGATTCGGGTTGCCAGCCGCCATTGGCGCGAAGGTGGCGTCGCCGGGTTCCACCGTCATCGATATCGATGGCGATGGCAGCCTCAATATGGTGATCAATGAGCTTTCCACCTGCCGGCGCAATGGCATCGGTGTGAAGATATTCGTGGTCAACAATCAGTGGCTGGGCATGGTTCGCCAGTGGCAGGACATGATCTATACAAGCAACCGGGTCGTGTCGGCTACGGCGGACACGCTGTTCGAGGCCGAAATCGGCAGGGAGAGTGCGCCTTACCCGGATTTTCTCGCAATAGCGGGAGGATATGGGGTTGCTGCGGAGCGGATAGTGGACAAGGCGTCCTTGCCCGCCGCCATCGAGCGCATGCTGGCAGATCCCACAGCACCTTATTTACTGGACGTGATCGTAGAGCGGGAAAGCGATGTTTTCCCGATGATTCCTGCCGGCCGCAGTTATCGCGAGGTGATCTTCTCCCGGGGAGAAGGCAGCATCGACGATTCGTGAATGCCACGGGCCATGTCAGAGCGCCGTCATGCGATCGCCATGATGTTTCAGGACGTTCCGATAGCGCTCGAGATTGCGTGTCACGCGTTCCATCGGGCCGGCGATTGCCAGGCCCAGTGTCTCACCGTAGACCTGGCGAGCGATGGCAATGGCCATGACGTCTTCTACGTTCTCGCCACGTGTGATGAAGTCCCCCCGCTTGCGGCTTTCCACGATGTCATCGAGCAATTGGTGGCGATCGGTGAGCGTTCGGCCTGTCGCTGCGGTGAGCGGGAGGCGGTCGAGCAGCGCCTGCAGGCGCTTGTCGGATTCCTGTCCCAGCATGGCCTTGCCGATGGCACTCGAGTGAAGGGGTTTGGCATCGCCCGGGCGGGCGGCGTAGCGCACGGTGTGGGTTCCCTCGATGATCTCCAGGTACACCACGCCATCGCCTTGACGTTTGCCGAGAATGACGGTCTCTCCGAGTTCGTCGCGGAGTGCATGCAGGACGGGGGAGACGCTTTCCAGCAGCGGATCGTGGGCGGCGATGGCCTGGGCGATCTGCAGCAGACGTTTGGTGGGGTAAACCCGCTTTTTCTGTTCCAGCACGTAGACGTAGCCCAGGGCCTGGAGGGTCTTGATCAAGGCATGGCAACTGCTGATGGGTGCATCGATACGCTTGGCCAGGTCCGTCAGAGGCAGCGGGGTCTGGTCTTCGGCAAACGTCTCGAAAAGACGCAGAGTGCGCGCCGCTGTCTTCACGCTCTCGGCCTTGCCGCGCTCCGGACTGTCGCCGGCTGAGCTGGGAGTTCGCTTCATCACCTGTCCTCTCTTCGCATTGCGGGCATGGCCCGAGAGCTTACATGAGACATGGCCGATTGCCAGACCGTCGTCAGGGGAGCGATCGGCGGCGGCGTCGGATGTGTCGCCTGGCTTGACCAAAGTATAAGATATTTCGGCTTTATGAAAAGTGTTACACAGGGATGAAAAAATGCTAGCGTTGGGCTATTAATAACAACACCGTCCGGAAGCAAGCGTCGTGAATCGCTATCCGGAGGTCACGACAGCCAGGGAAGGTCACCACCGCCGGTGGGCATGCCATCGTAAGGACTCGCACATGCCATAGAGGACAACAACAATGCCAGCCACAACCAACGGCACAGCCAGAAACTATCTGAATGCCTTCACCCTGGGCACGGCGGGGATCATTGCGGCGAGCCTGCTGCCGCTCACCGCCGAGGCCCAGGCCAGACTCGCCATGGGGGCGACCCACAGCGGATCGGCCTTCTACTCCTACCAGGTCGCCGTGGTCTCGGACTGGAACGACACTGTCGATGGTGTCGGGATGAGCGTCCAGGAACTGGGTGGGGCCGCTGCCTCGACCCAGGCTTTGCTGCGCGGCGAAGTGGACATGGGGATCGCGGTGACGTCCTCGGACCATCAAGCCGTCCAGGGCGAGGGGGATTACGGCTCCCCGGCGGAGAACCTGCGCACGCTGTACTTCTTCGCGCCGCTGCCGCTGAACTGGGTCGTGGCGGCCGAATCCGAAATCACTGACCTCGAGGACCTGGCCGGGCGCGATTTCAATCCCGGAGGGCGCGGCACCGCCACGGAAGGGCAGACAGAAACCGCGCTGGAGATCCTCGGCATCCAACCCGACTACTATCGTGCCGGGGGCAGCGATGCGCTGGATGCCTACCAGAACCGACGTCTCGATGCCTTCGTCAAGGCCGGTCTGCATCCCGATGGCTATATCCAGCAGGCCCATTCGTCGCGGCCGGTGCGCCTGTTGTCGATGACCCCGGACCAGGCGCAACAGGTGGCCGACGCCCGGCCGTACTTCAGCGTCGGCGAGGTCGACCCCGCTGACTTCTATGGCGAGCAGCAAAGCCCCTTGACCACCATCCAGACCGGGATCGGTATCAACACCACCGATGATCTCGCCGAGGAGGTCGCCTACGGGATCGTGGCGCGCGCCTTTTCCGAGGAGGGGGTCCAGGCGGCGGCCGACGGCTATGCGCCCGCCGCCCAGGTCGACCCGCTGCAACTGACCCTCAACGCCAGCGTAGCCCCTCTGCATGCCGGGGTGGTGCGTTACCTGAAGGAACAGGGGCACGAGGTTCCCGAGCGACTGGTGCCGCCGGAATACAGCGAGTGATGGCGTCCGGCAGGGCAGAAAGCGCGTGCCAACCATGACATTCCAAGTCGTCACGGCGAGCGGGGCCGCGGCAGGGCCACCGCTCGCTGCCAAGGTCCGGGGACCTCGGGGGCCTAGCCTATGAGTTCTGATGAACGCGTCACCCACCTGCGCCACTTCAGCGGTGTGGTTGGCTGTCTGATCGGTGTCCTCGCCCTGGCGTGGATCCTTTTCCATATCGTCACCGCCGGCGTGGGGACGCTGCCCAACTATCAGCAACGCGCCGTCCACCTGGGCGGTGCCCTGTTCTTCGTGTTTCTGCTGTACCAGGGGCACACGCGCTTTCCCCGTTTGCAACTCGTGCTGATCGACCTGCCGTGCGCGTTCGCCTGTCTGGTGCTGCTGGGATATGTCTTCGTCAATTACGACGCCATCGTGATGAGCAACTGGTACATCAACGAGGCGGTGGAGAAGGCGTTTGGTGTCGCGCTGTTCGTGCTGTTGCTGGAAGCCGTGCGCCGCACCCTGGGCTGGCTGTTCGTCGGTCTGATCCTGTTCTTCTGCGTCTATGCCTATTTCGGTCCGTACATGCCGGGGCCGCTGGCTCATCGCGGCCTGTCGTTGGAGCGGATGATCTACGTCTTCTACATGGGCAACAACGGCATTCTCGGCACGCTGATGGGCATTTCGGCGACCGTGGTGACCCTGTTCCTGATCCTGGGGGCATTGCTCAACGCCAGCGGGGCCGGCGACACCTTCATCCGCATCGCCATGCGGCTCGGGGGGCACATCCGCGGTGGCGCGGGTATCGTCGCCGTGATCGGTAGCGCCTTCATGGGCATGGTGAACGGCAGCACGGTGGCCAACGTGACCAGCACCGGGGTGTTGACCATCCCGCTGATGCGCCGGCTGGGGTTCGATCGCAATCTCGCGGGCTCCATCGAGGCAGTCGCCTCGACAGGCGGGCAGATCATGCCGCCGATCATGGGGCCAGGTGCCTTCCTGATGGCGGAGCTGCTGGGTATCGCCTACCTGGATGTGGTCAAGGCCGCGCTCGTGCCCTCGGTGCTGTTCTTCACCGCGCTGTTGCTGGGCGTCTATCTGATGGCGCGGCGTTATCGGCTGGAGGCATTGCCCGCGGAGCTGATTCCGTCGCGGCGGGAGGCATTCGAGCCCGTGGCCATGGCCAGCCTGCTGGTGCCGATCGGCGTTCTGCTGTTCTTCATCCTGCAGCGTTACACCATCCAGACGGCGGTGTTCTGGTCGCTGGTCTCCATCAGCGGGATGATGGTCGCGGGCGCGCTGTTTCGCCGCCAGCCAGTCGAGACCGCGGCCAGCGAGCGAGCGCGGCGGGTGGCGGGCCTCGAGGCCGACGAGACACCTCGGACACAGCAGGCAGCCGTCAGCACCGCGGGCCAGCGTCTCGCCGGTGTGGCCGTGTCGACCTATCGCGGGTTGTACACTGCCGCGGTGAGCGTGGTGTACATCGCCATGATCATCGCCGCCGCCCAGATCATGGTCTCGATCATCAACCTGACCGGGCTGGGCGTGACGCTGTCGCAGGTGATCCTGTCCATCGGCGGGGATTACCTGTTCATCTCGCTGGCGCTCACCATGGTACTGGCGATCATCCTGGGGATGGGGATGCCGACACCGGCGGCCTACGCCGTGGCGGCCGCGGTGCTGGCGCCACCGCTGCTGAACCTGGGGTTCGATCGCTTGCCGTCGCATCTCTTCCTGTACTTCTTCGCCAGCGTGTCGGCTATCACTCCGCCGGTCGCGGCGGGGATCTTTGCCGCCATCGCCATCAGCGGCGGCACTTTCTTCGGCACGGCCCGCTATGCGCTGATCCTGGCCTGTAGCCTGTACCTCCTGCCGTTCCTGTTCATCCTGAACCCGGAACTCACCCTCGCTGGCAATCCCCTGGCCATCCTGGTCGCGGTGCTGAGCGCCCTGGTGGGCATCGGCTTCCTGTCGGTGGCGGCCATCGGACATCTTTGGGGTGGCATGGGGCCAGTGTCCCGGCTACTGGTGGGGGGAGGCGCCATCGTCATGGTCGCCCCGGGCCTTTGGGTGGACATGATCGGGGCGATGTGCATCCTGGTGGGACTGGCCTTGCACCGGTTCCGAGCCGTGACAGCCCTTCACCGATCGGGAAAAGGGCACGATGAGCATGCCGGCTAATCCGTTTCTCGAACTTCCCGGCGCCCGGCTGGTGCGCTGGGCCCACGGGTAGTGCGCATGACAGACAGCCCGGGCCCATGCGCGAGGCCTGACGCCTCTTGCTGGGTCGCGTTCCTCCCAGGTCACGATGACGCGGCTGCTCAACGGCCTGGACGAGTCGACCTGTGCCCGCTGCGGGACATCCAGCTTACAGCTTACCGCTCTTGATCCTCGTCGAGCTCCTCGGCGGCGTCGGCGTGGGACAGGCGCAGGCCCTGGGGCGGCAACGGCAGGCCGTCGAAGGTGGCGCCCTCGGCGGCGAGCTGCAGGCGCCCCTCCAGGAACCACTTCACGGCGATGGGGTAGATCAGGTGTTCGCGGGCGTGCACCTTCTGCTTGAGGCTCTCTTCGGTCTCGTCGTCGGCGACGGCCACGGCGGCCTGGATCGCCACCGGCCCGCCGTCGAGCTCCTCGGTAACGAAGTGCACGCTGCAGCCGTGCTCGGACACGCCGTCGGCCAGTGCCTTGGCGTGGGTATTCAGGCCCCGATAGGCGGGCAGCAGCGAGGGGTGGATGTTGAGCATGCGCCCCAGGAAGCGCTGCACGAGGCGCGGCGTGAGGATGCGCATGAACCCCGCCAGCACGATCAGGTCGGGCTCGTGACGTTCGATCACCTTGATCAGGGCGCCGTCGTAGGCATCGCGGCTCTCGTACTCGCGATGCGGCAGGACCACGGCGTCGATGCCGGCCTCCCGCGCCCGGGTGAGCCCGTAGGCGTCGGGCTCGTTGGAGATCACCGCGACGATCTCGCCGCCCAGTCGGTCGTGGGTCTGCTCGTCGATCAGCGCCTGCAGGTTGCTGCCGTTGCCGGAGATCAGCACCACCACCCGGCGCGCCTCGCTCGGCTCCGGGGTGAAGTCCCGCAGGGTATCGCTCTGGTAGCCGGGCTCGCTCATGCCTTGAGGTTCTCCAGTTGCACCGGCGCCTCGTCGCCGTGGCGAGCGGTGATCTCGCCGATGCGGTGCACGGTCTCGCCCTGGGCCTGCAGGTGGGCGCGGGCCTGGTCGGCCTGGTCGGCGGGGACCACGATCACCATGCCGATGCCGCAGTTGAGCACGCGGTGCATCTCCTGCTCGTCGACGTTGCCTTGCCGCTGCAGCCAGTCGAATACCGCCGGGCGGTCCCAGCTCGAGACGTCGATGCGCGCGGCGAGGCCCTCGGGCAGGACCCGGGGAACGTTCTCCAGCAGGCCGCCGCCGGTGATATGGGACAGCGCATGGACGGGCACGCCGCTCTCCCTGATCAGCGACAGCAGCGGCTTGACGTAGATGCGGGTGGGGGCCAACAGGGCATCACCGAGCGGCTGGCCGTCGATGGCGGTGTCCAGGTCGGCCCGGCTGACCTCGAGGATCTTGCGGATCAGCGAGTAGCCGTTGGAGTGCGGGCCGGAGGAGGCGATGCCGAGCAGCACGTCCCCCTCGGCGACCCGGCTGCCGTCGAGGATCTCGGATTTTTCCACCACGCCGACGCAGAAGCCGGCCAGATCGTAGTCGCTGCCCTCGTACATGCCGGGCATCTCGGCGGTCTCGCCGCCGACCAGGGCGCAGCCGGCCTGGGCGCACCCCTCGCCGATGCCGGTGACCACGTCGGCGGCGATGTCCACGTCGAGTCTGCCCGTGGCATAGTAGTCGAGGAAGAACAGCGGCTCGGCGCCGGCCACCACCAGGTCGTTGACGCACATCGCCACCAGGTCGATGCCGATGGTGTCGTGGCGGCCGAGGTCCATGGCCAGGCGTAACTTGGTGCCCACTCCGTCGGTGCCGGAGACCAGCACCGGCTCGCGATAGCCGGCCGGCAACTGGCACAGGGCGCCGAAGCCGCCCAGCCCACCCATCACCTCGGGGCGGGTGGTGCGCTTGGCTACGCCCTTGATGCGATCGACCAGGGCATTGCCGGCATCGATGTCGACGCCGGCATCCTTGTAGCTGAGCGAGGGGCGGGAAGTGGAATCGGTCATGACCTGTCCTGTGTAAGAATGGCTGTCGGTGCGTCGCCGGCGGTCACCGGCCGACGGGCAGTGGGCAAGATCGGGGCGTGAATTGTAGCATCATGATGCCGGGCTGGCAGCCGTCGGCTTGCCTGCATCGCCGGGGTCAGGCATCCGACACAGGGAGGAAACGATGCGCAGAGAATGGTGGATCCTGATCGGGGCGGTCGCGCTGATATGGCTGCTGTTTCGCCTCGAGGCGATGCTGATGCCGTTCTTCGCCGGCATGATTCTCGCCTACCTGGGCGACCCCCTGGCCAACCGGCTGGAGCGGTGGGGGCTGTCGCGCCCGCTGGCGGTGTGTGGCGTCTTCCTGGTCCTGACGGTGGTCCTGGCGGTGGGGCTGCTGGTGCTGATCCCGCTGCTCGCCCAGCAGTTCCGGCAGTTCGGCCAGATGATTCCCGGTATCTTCGGCTGGATCGAGTCGGTACTGGCGCCCCAGCTCCTGGCCTGGACCGGCCTCGACGTGACCGCCGAGATCGGCAATGTCCAGGAGACCCTCGCCGAGCACTGGCAGGATGCCGGTGGCTACCTGGCCCAGTTCCTGGGACAGGTCGGGCGTTCCGGCATGGCCTTCGTCACCTGGGTCACCTATGTGGCGCTGATCCCGGTGGTGACCTTCTATCTGCTGCTCGACTGGAACCGGCTGATCCCCAGCATCCGTGACCTGTTCCCCCGCGACTGGGAGGCCGATGCGGTACGCCTGGCCCGGCGCTGCGACGAGGTGCTCGCCGCCTTCCTGCGCGGTCAACTGCTGGTGATGCTCTGTCTCGGGATCATCTATGCCGTCGGCTTGTCGCTGATGGGCCTGCGTTTCGGTGTGTTGATCGGCCTGGTCGCGGGGCTGGCGAGCATCGTGCCGTTCCTGGGCTTCATCGTCGGCATCAGCGTGGCGCTGATCGTGGCCTTCTTCCAGTTCGGCGGCTGGCTGGCCCTGCTCGGCGTGGTGGTGGTGTTCTCCATCGGCCAGGTCATCGAGAGCACCGTCCTGCAGCCCAAGCTGCTGGGCGACCGGATCGGGCTGCACCCGGTGGCGGTGATCTTCGCCGTGCTCGCCGGCGGCAACCTGTTCGGCTTCACCGGGGTGCTGCTGGCGCTGCCGGCGGCGGCGGTGATCATGGTACTCTTGCGGGAACTCAACGATCGCTACAAGCACAGTACCTTGTACGATACCAGGCAACGCCGCACCGACGACGAGGAGTCGACATGAGCCGAGCACCCGCGCAGCTGCCGTTGGGCGTTGGGCTGCGTGACGACGCCACCTTCGCCAACTTTCTTGCCGGCGACAACGCCTCCCTGGTCGATCACCTCGTCCATCAGCTCGACGACGGCGGCGAACCCTTCCTGTTCCTGTGGGGCAAGCCCGGCGTGGGGCGCAGTCACCTGCTGCAGGCGGCGTGCCATGCGGCGTCCGACCGGGACCGGCGGGCCCTCTACCTGCCGCTGGAGGAGCTGGGACACTTCCCGCCGCTGATGCTCGAGGAGATCGAGCGGCTCGACCTGGTGGTCATCGACGACCTGGAGCGGGTGGTCGGGCGCAAGCGCTGGGAGGAGGCACTGTTCCACGCCTTCAACCGGCTGCGGGATGGCGGTAAGCGGCTGGTGATCGCGGCCGAGGCATCCCCGCGGCAGCTCCCCGTACGGCTCCCCGACCTGGCCTCGCGGCTGACCTGGGGCGTGACCTTCCAGGTACAGGGGCTGGATGACGAGCAGCGCCTGGCGGCCCTGACGCTGCGTGCCCGGGTCCGTGGCATGCAACTGCCCGATGAGGTCGCGCGCTATATCCTGCATCGCGGGCCGCGACGCCTGGGCGAGCTGTTCGAGGCCCTGGAGGCGCTGGATCGCGCCTCGCTGTCCGCCCAGCGCAAGCTGACCATTCCCTTCGTCAAGCAGGCGCTGGGCTGGTAGGCGCTGGGCTGGTAGGCGGCTAGCCGCTGCAGAGCTGCTCGGTGCTGAAGCGGAAGGAGTTCAGCACGTCGTCCTGGGTGAAGCCGTGGTCGGTCAGGGTCTGTTCCCAGGCATTGGTACGCTTGTAGGCCACCAGCGCCTCGTTGACCGCATCGCGGAGTTCCTCGGCATCGGGGCCGAAGGCGAAGCCGCCCCAGCTGCGCACCGCCTCGCCGCCGATCACCGGGTCGACGAAGTCGAGGACCACTTCCACGTCATTGTCGGCTCGCTCCAGGGCGGTGACCGTCAGGCCGGTGGCCGCGTAGGCGTCGACCTCGCCGCCGGTGATCGCCCCGATGGCATCCTCGTTGCGCTCGATGGCGACGATCCGGTCGGCGGGCACGTCCAGCGCCGTCAGGATCTCGCGCTGATCGGCGCCGGCCATGACGGCGACCCGGATGTCGTCGCGCTGGGCGAAGTCGGTGTAGGAATTGATCGCCATGGGGTTGGTGGCCCTGACCAGCAGGCCTTCACCATAGGTGGTGTTCGGCTCGGAGTAGAGGACCAGCTCGCAGCGCTCCGGGAAGATGGCCATCTCCGCTGCTGCCATGTCGAAGCGCCCCTCGCGCAGGCCGGGAATCAGGTCATCGAAGGTCGTCTCGAGCCACTCGATCGACTCGATGTCCAGTTCGTCCATCAGGTGCAGGGCCACTTCGGGTCCGGCCCCACGGGGCTCGCCATTCTCGTCGAGATAGCCGTAGGGTTCCTCATTGGCCACGGCGATGCGAATGCCGCGTTCCCGGATCTCCTCCAGGCTGGCGGCGCTGGCCGGGGCACCGGTCAGACCGAGCAGTAGTGCCGTGATGGCCAGTCGCATCGGCCAGCCGTGTCTGCTGTCGTTGCGCATGGGCAAACGTCCCTCCGTGGGTGATGGCCCCCGAGCATCGTCGCAAGCCTGGTGAACCTTAGGCATCAACATAGGAGACGGGGGCGGCCCACGCCAGGCGTCGCCTCAGCGGCTGAGGTTCACTTCCAGTCGCTGGCCGTTGCCCAGCGACACCTGGCGGATGATGATCCGCCGCTCGCCACTGGCCGGGTCCACCACACTGCCCGACACATAGAACTCGCCGGCCGGCATCCCATTCACCGTGAAGCGCCCCTGGCCGTCGGTGCGCGTGGTATGGGTGTACTCCCGGGCCCGGGGGTCGGCAGGTTCCACGGCACGGCCGGCGAGAGCCTGTTCGGCGGCTTCGGCGGAGTAGGTGGTCACCGGTGCCACCGCGATGGTCTCGTTGGCGCCGGGAATGCCGTTGAGGCTCAGGCGACCGCTGATGACCCCGCTGCCGGCCTTCTGCAGGGCCGCGTATTCCGCTTCGGGAAACGCCACCCGGCGGGCCACGCGTCCCGGCGTGGGTCGCTCCACCCGGGGCTCGCGCTCGATCTCCCTGTCGATCACCTCGATACGGTCGGTCGGCGCCGGCGCCGGCGCAGGGGGCATGATTTCGCAGCCGGCCAGCAGTGCGGCCAGCAGCATGGCAAGAATCCAGCGTCTCATGGTCTTTCTCCCGGTGAACGATCCTCCGGACCGGCATCCGGTCCTGAGCAGGAGAGCTTAACGCAAAAGGGCCGCCGATCGATGATCGGCGGCCCTTCGGGAGAGTGCTGGCCGGTGCGGAACCGGCCTGGCTCTGCCCGAGGCTTACTTGGTGGCCTTGGTGGCGGTCGCCTGGGCCTGCTTGACGTTCTCTTCGGTCAGCTTCTGGCTCTGCTGCACGAAGTCCTGCTGCAGGGAGACCACTTTCTCGGCGTCGCCCTTGAAGCGCTCGGTCAGGTCCTTGGCGACCTTTTGCTGGCCTTCCATGTAGGCGCGCAGACCTTCGGCATCCTTGACGTCCAACAGGCTGCGCAGCTGCGCCAGGCCGGTGTCGGTGTAGGCCTTGCCGGCGTCGAGCTGAGCATTGACCAGCTTCTCGGCGTAGTCGACGGTGAGCGACGCGTAGGCGCGTGCCGGAGCGAAGAACAGGGACTCGAACTGCTTGGTATCGAAGTTTTGCATCGTGAAACCCTCCAGGGCTCTGTGAAGTGTCGGGAAGTCACGCGGGGTGCCGCTTTGCCTTCCTGTTGCAGCGCACAATAGCAGAGTGCTTTGTGCAGTGCAACATGAATCTTCCTGCGGGTCTTCGCCACGGGGATCAAGGGTCGCAGAGCCGGCTGCGGGCACCGTCGCGGTCGACCTCATGGCCGGAGGGCAGTGGTGCCTGCGGGTCCAGCAACCAGGCGGCAACGTCCGCATGGGTCGCGGCATCGCCGCTGTAGCGGGTCAGCATGTGGAAGCCATCGGGGTAGAGTACCAGCCGGTGGGCCGGGGCATCGGGCAGGCGTCCGAGCAGCCGGCAGATCGGCTCGGGGGGAATCACCTCGTCCTGCTCGCCGTAGAGCAGCAGGGCCGGCGGCGGCAGGCGTGCGCCGGCCCGGTTGGCGGCGTCCATCAGCCGGCTCAGGCCATGGAGGGTGTCGACGCGTGCGCGTCGCTGGATCAGCGGGTCGTCGAGCATGGCGCGTATCACCTCCGGGTCGTCGGTGGGGCGGATGCCCAGGCGGCGCGTGACTCGGGAAGAGAAGCTCAGGCCGGGGAAGAGGTTCGCGGCGACGCGCAGGCCGAGCCGCTGGTACCAGGGCATGGTCTCGAGTCCCCACACCGCCGGCGAGATCAGTACGGTACCGTTCACCTCGGCGGGTGGGTCGTTGGCGAGGGCGAGCAGGGCCACGGCCCCGCCCATGCTCTTGCCGACCAGGTAGAGGGGGGTGTCGGGGTAGCGCTGGCGCAGCAGGCGGGCGACCAGGCGGGCGTCGTCTACCAGGCGCTGCTCCCCATGCCAGAGACCGCGGCCGCGGGTGGTGCCGAAGCCGCGCTGGTCGAAGGCATGCACGGCAATGCCGCGGGGCCGCAGCGCCTGTGCCAGGGGGGCGAAGCTGCCGGCATGGTCATTGAACCCGTGCAGCGCCAGGATCACGACCTCGGGATCCCCCGGCGGCAGCCAGCGGCGCATCGGCAGCTGGTAGCCATCCTCGGCGATCACCCGGCCATCGCGTAGTTCGGCGATGACCGGGTCCGGAGGATCGGCCGGGGCCGGGGCGGCGCCGCTGGCGGCACAGCCGGCAAGCCAGAAGACGGCGAGTAACGGCAGCCGCCCCACGGCCCGGGTCCAGCGAGATAGGCGGCCTGTCATGCCCGATTCCCTCCTGGCGTTGCTCACCTCGACCGACCATAGCGGAGTGCGGGTGGAATTGGCGAGAGCCGCCTTGCAAGCGGGGAGCGGCGGCACCATGGTGAGAGGGAGATTCCCTGCATCGGCCGGCGACAAGGAGAAGGCCATGAGCGACCATCGCATCGAGCGTGACAGCATGGGCGAGCTCGAGGTGCCCGCAGAGGCCCTCTACGGTGCCCAGACCCAGCGTGCGGTCAACAACTTCCCGGTCTCCGGCCAACCCATGCCGACGGCCTTCATCCATGCCATTGCCCGCATCAAGCTGGCCGCGGCACGGGTCAACCGAGGCCTTGGCCTGCTCGACCCCGAGCGGGCCGAGGCGATCGCTGCCGCCGCCGAATCGGTGATCGCCGGCGAGCACGATGACCAGTTCCCGGTGGACGTCTTTCAGACCGGCTCGGGCACCTCGAGCAACATGAACGTCAACGAGGTGATCGCCCGTCTGGCCAGCCGCGATGGCCTGGCGGTGGGCCCCAACGATCACGTCAACATGGGACAGTCGAGCAACGACGTCATTCCCACCGCCATCCACCTCTCGGCGGCGCTGGAGGTGCAGTCGCGACTGCGGCCGGCGCTGGTGCACCTGCGCCAGACCATCGAGGTCCGTGCCTGTGAGCTCGATCACGTGGTCAAGACCGGCAGGACGCACCTGATGGACGCCATGCCGCTGCGCATGAGCCAGGAACTGGGCGGCTGGTCGAGCCAGGTGGGGCAGGCCATCGAGCGTCTCGACAGCGCCATGGTGCGCCTCTGTCGGCTGGCCCAGGGCGGCACCGCGGTGGGCTCCGGCATCAATGCGCACCCCGAGTTCGCGGTGCGCATGGCCCGGGACCTGAGCCAGCAGACCGGGCTGGCGCTCGCCCCGAACGACAGCTTCTTCGCCGGCCTGGCCTCCCAGGATGCCGCCGTGGAACTCTCGGGCCAGCTCCGCGGGCTCGCCTGTGTGGTGATGAAGATCGCCAACGACCTGCGCTGGATGAACTCCGGCCCGCTGGCGGGGCTCGGCGAGATCGAACTCGAGGCCCTGCAGCCGGGCAGCTCGATCATGCCGGGCAAGGTCAACCCGGTGATTCCCGAGTCTGCGGCCCAGGCCGCGGCCCAGGTGATCGGCCTCGATACGGCGGTGGCGGTGGCCGGCCAGAGCGGCAATTTCCAGCTCAATGTCATGCTGCCGCTGGTCGCCAACAACCTGCTGACCGCCATCACCCTGATGGCGAACACCGCCTGGTTGCTGGCCGATCGCGCCATCGCCACCTTCAAGGTGCGCGAGGAGAACCTGCGGCGACCGCTGTCGCGCAACCCGATCCTGGTGACGGCACTCAACTCGGTGATCGGCTACGACGCCGCGGCGGCCATCGCCAAGCGGGCCTACCAGGCCGGACGGCCGATCATCGAGGTGGCCGAGGAGGAGACCGACCTCTCCCGCGAGGAACTCGAGCGCCTGCTCGACCCCGTGGCCCTGACCCGGGGCGGGATTCCCGAGTAGCCAGGCGCCTGGTTCCTCGTGTGTACCGACTGGCCGTCACGACGCCCGGAGGGGGCCACCTTCGACGAAAGCATGACGGCCGTCACTCTGCCCGGGACTCATACTCAGGACAACGGAGTATCCCCGAACGAGTTTCGGGAGGGGGTATGACATGACGAGTCACAGCAAAGTAGTGCGCTTTGCCGCTCGACATTACGTCGAGTGCCTGTCATGCCGGTCGAGTCCCTTCTGTTTCACCGGACGCTTGCCGATCGACGAGGTCCCCGAACTCGGCGATATCATTCGTCGCCTGGCGACGCTTTACAAGGGCGATCTCCTCATCCCGCAAGGCTCGCCCTTCACCAGCCTCTTCATGGTGCGTTCCGGCAGTCTCAAGCAGGTCACCACGACCGCCAGCGACGAATACCTGGTCACGGCGTTCTTCCTGCCGGGAGAGCTGATCGGCCTCGATGCCCTCGGCGAAGGCCGCTACCCGGGCGATGTCGTGTCACTGGAGACCGCCACGGTCTGTGAATTGCCGTTCGCGGAGTTCTCCGAGCTCGGCACCCGTGTGCCCGAGTTGCGCCGGCGGTTCCTGTGTTACCTGAGCCAGGAAATGGGGAGCGAGCGGTTGTGGATGCGCCTGCTGCTGCGCAGGACCGCCGAGGTACGGCTGGCGCACTTCCTCGTCGCCATGTCCGAGCACTTCCGGCTTCGTGGCTATTCGCCCCACCGCTTCCGGTTGGCGATGTCGCGCGGCGATATCGCCAACTACCTGGGGCTGACGTTGGAAACCGTCAGCCGTACCCTGGTGCGTTATCGCGAGCAGGGGTTACTCGCCACTCATGGCCAGGAGTTCCATCTCCTCGACATGCCCCGGCTGGAGCGCCTGGCCGAGACGAGTGGGCGGCGCAGCAGCGAGGGGTGATCGCTGCCGGTTCGGCTGCTAGGACTGCGCCAGCCTCTCGCCGAGGACGCGACATTCGGCGCGTTTCTGGGCAACGCAAGCGAGCAGTGGCCGATACAGCTCCGGCGTGGCATTGGTTTCCAGCAGCCATTCGAAGAACCGGCGCGAGGCTTCGGCGCCCGCCAGGGTCTGTTCGAGCGCCTGCCTCTCCAGGGCGGCATCGACGCTGAAGAGGCGCTGCCGCTTGTCCTGCGGCGACGCCTCGGCGTCGTCGCTGACGAGGCAGGCGGAAAGTCCCAGGGCCCTGGCCGCGTCCTGCAGGGTCTCGAGTCGCTGTTCGCACTCCCTGCCCAGTTCGGCCATCAGACGACTCGCTTCGGGGGCGGTGGGCCGGAGCCTGCGCGCGAGACCCCGATAGCGGTGCCTCTCCTTCGTCTCATGGGCACTGGCCAGTGCGAGCTGTTCCTGGGGCAGGAGGGTGAGGGGGATCAAGGTGTTCATGGGGTGTCATACCTCCGGGGAAGACTCGCATGGCGATGCAGCGAGGTGCTGGGCGTTGGCCGACTGTCAGAGTAGTGAGCGGACGGCGGTAACGGCCATGACAGGTATCAACTCCCGCGACGAATGCCCGGAACTCCCCCGGTGCCAGTGGAAAGCCCGGCACCGAGTGACAGTTGTCAAGAATCGTGCCGAATGATGCACCGTGGATGCGTAATTTCAGGCATGGTGTCAGGGCTCGGCGAGCGGGAGCGGCGCGGCCTCGTGTCGCCGATCACGCCAACGACCCTTCTGGAGATGACGTAATCACCGACATGAGCTGCTTGCGCCTGCCCCTGGGGCTACCCCTGGATGAGATCCCCGAACTTCACGATACCGAGACATTCACGCTGCTGAGGAAGGACGAAGCGCTCTTCGAGCAGGGCGACCCGTTCACCGGGCTGTTCCTGGTGCGCTCCGGGAGCCTCAAGCAGGTGTCGACGATCCACGGCGGGGACCCCCTGGTCATGGCCTACGCGATGCCGGGGGACCTGGTGGGGCTCGATGCCATGGGTCAGGATGTCTACCCCGGGACGGCCCTGGCGCTGGAGACCCTGACGGTGAGCGTGCTGTCCCGGGAGCGGATGGGCGAGCTCGGCATACGGCTGCCGGAGCTGCGGCAGCAGGTGTGTCGCAACCTGAGCCAGGAGATGCACAACGAGCGGCTGATGCTCAGATCATTGTTGCACCGGACCGCCGGCGGGCGCCTGGCGTATTTCTTCGTCGCCATATCGGCGCGCTTCCGGCGTCGCGGCTACTCGCCGACGCAGTTCCGCCTGGCACTGTCGCGCAGCGACATCGGCAGCTACCTGGGCCTGACGGTGGAGACCGTCAGCCGCACCCTGGCGCGCTTCCAGCAGCAGGAGCTGCTCAAGGCCAGCGGGCGCGACTTCCACATTCTCGATCTCGATCGGCTCATCCGGCTGGCCGAGTCGAGCGGGCGGCGGGGAAGCGGGTAGCGACGGTCTCCCGGCAGAAGGTGGTGGGACCCGGTGGCGCTCAGCGCCGTGGCGGGTTGCCCGAAGGATCGCCATCAGGCCGCCATCAGGCGCCGATGCATCTCGACGTGTTCGGCCAGCCGTTGGGTCTGGCCAGGGTCGAGGCGCAGCCCGAGCTTGGTGCGGCGCCAGAGGATGTCGTCGGGGCTGCGCGCCCACTCGTGGTCGATCTGGTAGTCCACCTCGGCACTCGTCAACCCCGCGCCGAACGCCTCACCCAACTCGCTCTCGTCACGCACGCCCTCGAGGAAGCGCAGGCAGAGGCTGCCGTAGCTGCGGGCGAAGCGCCGCGCCCTGGCCTCGCCAAGGAAGGGGTAGTCGGCCAGCAGTCGGACGGCGAAGTCCGCCTGGTCGCCGATGTCACCGCCGGGCAGGCAAGCCGTGGCGGTCCAGGGGCCCGCCATCCCGGGGAGGTAGTGACGCAGGGAGCGTAGTGCCGTCTCGGCGAGCTTGCGGTAGGTGGTGATCTTGCCGCCGAACACCGACAGCAAGGGGGCCCGGTGGTGTCCAGGTCGAGGGTGTAGTCGCGGGTCATGGCCGAGGGATCCGCTGACTCGTCGTCGCACAGCGGGCGCACCCCGGCGAAGGTGGCGATCACGTCGCTGCGCCCCAACTGGCGGCGGAAGTGGCCGTTGACCACCTCGAGCAGGTAGTCGATCTCCTCCTCGCTGGCCGTCACCCGGCCCGGGTCGCCATGGTGGCGCCTGTCGGTGGTCCCGATCAGGCTGAACGACTCCTCGTAGGGGAGCACGAAGACGATGCGCCGGTCGCTGTTCTGCAGGATGTAGGCGCGCTCGTCGTGGTTGAGGCGCGGCACGATCAGGTGACTGCCGCGGATCATGCGGATGGCGTAGCGCGAGCGCCGTCCGGCCTGGTGGCGCACCACGCTTTCCACCCAGGGCCCCGCGGCATTGACCAGCACCCGCGCCCGGCGCTCGAAGCGCGTGCCGTTCTCCACATCCTCCAGCCGAATCACCCAGTGGTCCGCCTCCTGCCGGGCCTCGATGCAGCGGGTGCGTACCAGGATCTCGGCGCCATGCTCCCGTGCCTGGATGGCATTGAGCACCACCAGACGGGCATCGTCCACCCAGCAGTCGGAGTATTCGAAACCGCGGGAGATGTCGGGGCTGAGCCCGTCGTCGTCGTCGAACTTGACGCCTCGCGACCCGGCCAGGCGCTGCCGGCGGCCGAGGTGGTCGTAGAGGAAGAGACCGGTGCGCAGCATCCAGGCCGGCCGCAGATGAGGGCGGTGGGGCAGGATGAAGCGCAGCGGCCAGATGATATGCGGCGCCTTGGCCAGCAGCACCTCGCGCTCGCGCAGTGCTTCTCGAACCAGGCGGAATTCGCGATGCTCCAGGTAGCGCAGACCACCGTGTATCAGCTTGCTGCTGGCCGAGGAGGTGGCGCTGGCCAGGTCGGCCTGCTCGCACAGCGACACCCTGAGGCCTCGCCCGGCGGCATCGACGGCAATACCGGCGCCGTTGATGCCGCCCCCGATGACGAAGAGATCGAGCCTGTCGTTTGCCTTGCCACTCATGGATGTCTCCTGTCCGACCGGGCCGGGCCGCTGCCGTCATGATGGATGTTTGAAAACGAAAATAGATGAATCAAAATCGAACATCAAGTGGCAAGGCGAATTTCTCCCCTCGGGGCGGGCGAAAGGGGGCAAGGTGCGAGGGGTCAGGCGATATACAGGGCCACGTCGTGGGCTTCGAGCAGGCGCAGGATCGTCTCCGGCGGACGGCGGTCGGTGAACAGGGCGTCGAGCTGGCCCAGGTTGCCCTGGCGTACGACCGGGTTGCGGTGGAACTTGGAGTGGTCGGCGGCGAGGAACACCTGGCGCGAGTTGCTAATGATCGCCTGGGCGACCCGCACCTCCTGATAGTCGAACTCGAGCAGCGAGCCGTCCTCGTCGATGCCGCTGATGCCGATGATGCCGAAGTCGACCTTGAACTGGTTGATGAAGTCGATGGTGGCCTCGCCGATGATACCGCCGTCCCGGGGGCGCACCTGGCCGCCGGCGATGATCACGTTGAAGTCCTCCTTGTGCTGGAGGATGGCCGCCACCTTGAGGTTGTTGGTGATCACCTCGAGGCCCTGGTGTTCGAGCAGGGCCTCGGCCACCACCTCGTTGCTGGTGCCGATGTTGATGAACAGCGAAGAGTGGTCGGGAATGTGGCTGGCGAGCAGGGCGGCGATGCGGCGCTTGGCTTCCAGGTTCAGGGTCTTGCGGGTGTTGTAGGAGGTATTGACCGTGCTCGACTCGAGCCCGGCGCCGCCATGGACCCGGCGGATCAGGCCCTCGCCGGCCAGGGCGTTGAGGTCGCGACGGATGGTCTGGGGAGTGACCGTGAAGTGGTCGGTAAGCTGCTCGATGCTGGCATAGCCCTGGCGGCGGACCAGGTCGACGATGGCATCCTGGCGTTGCTGCTGGTTCATGGCATCTCCTTGGCTAAGCATGATTCTACTGCATTTTTGTCACTTGGGGGATGGTTGGGCGCGCGGAGTCGGTAGCAGCGACGGCGCTTCCTTCTGCCCACCGGAGAGTGACTGGCTCCCCTTTTTCAGTGCCTCACGATGTTCTGGTTCTCGAAGGGCTGTTTGTTCAAGCGTGAATGATCGGAGCCAAAAGCATCGGACTGGGCTCCTGCCGATCTCCCCCCCGAGTTCCTGCCTTGCCTCAGTGGCCTGCAAGGCCGGCCATGCCCTGCCGGCGGCTTTGGCTTTGCGCAATGAGTTCGAACAAGAACATGAGAAAGCGATTTTTGAGCTAAAGCGTTCATGAAAGGAAGCTGATTTTACCGCCTTGTAGCTTTAGACAAAAGTCTAATGGGTAGAAATGTCTATAATAACAGAAGGATGAGATCATCTGCCGATTTTTCTGACGATGGGCATTGTCATGATCGAAAACAGACATTAATGTTTGAAACCGAACATTCAATTCGCGTATTCCATCGGCAACTACAACGACAGTATGAGGTAAGGCCATGACACCTTTTTTGGGAGAGCTCTTCGGCACGATGATCCTCATCATCTTCGGAGGCGGTGTCGTCGCCGGTGTGGTCCTGAAGGGGTCGAAAGCCGAGGCGAGCGGCTGGATCGTGATCACCTTCGGCTGGGGGCTGGGCGTCGCCATGGCGATCTATGCGGTGGGGCAGTTCAGTGGTGCCCACATCAACCCGGCGGTCACCGTCGGCCTCGCGGTCATCGGCGAATTCCCCTGGTCGAGGGTGCCCGGTTACGTGCTGGCCCAGATGATCGGTGCCTTTCTGGGGGCGGTGGTGGTCTGGCTGCATTACTATCCGCACTGGCAAGCTACCCGGGACAAGGGCGCCAAGCTGGCCGTGTTCTGTACCGCCCCGGCGATTTCCCACACGCCCTCCAACCTGATGAGCGAGATCATCGGGACCTTCGTGCTGGTCCTGGGTGTGCTCGCCATCGGCGCCAACGAATTCACCCAGGGGCTCAATCCCCTGGTCATCGGACTCTTCATCCTCGCCATCGGCTTGTCCCTGGGTGGCACCACCGGTTACGCGATCAACCCGGCCCGGGATCTGGGACCGCGCCTGGCGCATTTCATCCTGCCCATCGCCGGTAAGGGAGGGTCGAACTGGAAATATGCCTGGATTCCCGTCGTGGGGCCGCTGATCGGCGGGGCCGCCGGCGGTCTCTTCTATCGCCATGTGTTCATTGAAGGCAGCGCGCTGGCCATGTCGCTTGCCCTGGCCGTGATGGTGATGTGCCTGGCGGTCGATTTCATCGTCGAGCGGTGGTGGGCGCATCGGCATCCGCTACCCGAGCAGGAATGAAGGTCGCAGCAGCCCAGCCCGCAACGGGAAGCCACAACTAACAACCTCCTATCCGAACCACACGAGGTAACCCCCCATGGAAAAACAATACATCCTGTCATTCGACCAGGGCACCACCAGCTGCCGCGCCATCCTCTTCGACCGCGACGCGCAGATCGTCGGGATCGCCCAGAAGGAGTTCACCCAGTACTACCCGACCCCAGGCTGGGTGGAGCATGACGCCATGGAGATCTGGGGCAGCCAGATGGGGGTGGCCCGCGAAGTGCTGGAAACCCATGGCATCAAGCCCTCCGAAGTGGCCGCCATCGGCATCACCAACCAGCGCGAGACCACGGTGGTGTGGGATCGCCACACCGGCAAGCCCATCCACAACGCCATCGTCTGGCAGGACCGGCGTACCGCGCCGCTGTGTGACGAACTCAAGGCGCGTGGCCTGGAGGATTACATCCGTGAGGCCACCGGCCTGGTGGCGGATGCCTATTTTTCCGGCACCAAGATCCGCTGGCTCCTCGACAACGTCGAGGGCGCCCGGGAGCGGGCCGAGCGCGGCGACCTGCTGTTCGGCACCATGGATACTTGGCTGGTATGGAACCTGACACGTGGCGAGCGTCATGTGACCGACTACAGCAACGCCTCGCGGACGCTGCTCTACAACATCCGCACCCTGGAGTGGGACAAGCGCATGCTCGAGGAGCTGGGTATTCCGGAAACCATGCTTCCCGAGGTCCGCCCCTCCAGCGAGGTCTATGGAACCACGGGGACCGAGATGTTCGGCGGCGCCCGTGTGCCCATCGCCGGCATGGCCGGTGATCAGCAGTCCGCCCTGTTCGGGCAGGCTTGCTTCGAGAAGGGGATGGTCAAGAACACCTACGGCACCGGCTGCTTCTTGCTGATGAATACCGGCGAGACCCCTGTAACATCCAAGTCCGGCCTGCTGACCACCATCGCCTGGGGCGTGGACGGCAAGGTCTGCTATGCCCTGGAGGGCTCCATCTTCATCGCCGGGGCGGCCGTGCAGTGGCTGCGTGACGAGTTCAAGCTCATCGATTCGGCCGAGGACTCGGAGTACTACGCCGGCAAGGTGGAAGACGCCGACGGGGTCTACGTGGTGCCGGCCTTCGCCGGGCTGGGCGCGCCCTACTGGGACATGTATGCGCGTGGTGCGATCTTCGGGATCACCCGCGGCACCCGCAAGGAACACATCATCCGGGCCACGCTGGATTCCCTGGCCTACCAGACCAAGGATGTCATCGATGCCATGCAGGCCGATTCCGGGATCACGCTGAAGTCCCTGCGCGTGGACGGGGGGGCCGTGGCCAACACTGTCATGATGCAGTTCCAGGCGGACATGCTTGGGGTCAACGTCGACCGCCCGCAGGTCACGGAAACCACCGCCCTGGGCGCGGCCTATCTGGCCGGCATCGCCGTGGGCCTATGGACCCAGGAGGAGGTGGTCGGCAAGGGCGTTCTGGAGCGCACCTTCGAGCCCCACATGGACGCCGCCAGCCGCGAGCGCCGCTACAAGGGCTGGAAGAAGGCCGTCCGGCGCACCATGGACTGGGAGCGGGACGAGGAGGAGTGACCCTCTTCGTCAGCAGGTGTTTCCCCGGGGCCCATCGAACATGACGGGCGCCTGGACGCTCTCTGTCGGTGTCCTCCGGACAGAACCTCATTCACCCGTGAAGGGGCCCTTCATGCAATTGCGTGACAGCAATATCGAGAAACTTTCCCGCGAGACCTTCGATGTCCTGGTCATCGGCGGAGGCATCAACGGCGCTTCAGCGGCCGCCGCCTTGTCCGGCCAAGGCGTCAAGGTCGGCCTGATCGACCGCGGCGACTTCGCCGGCGAGACCAGCATGCACTCCTCCAATCTGGTATGGGGTGGCATCAAGTACATGGAGAGCTACGACTTCGCCCTGGTGCGCAAGCTTTGCAAGAGCCGCAATCACCTGATCAAGAGCTTCCCTTCCACGGTCCAGGAGATCCGTTTCCTGACCACCATCGCCAAGGGATTTCGCTACCACCCGCGCTATCTCTGGGCCGGCAGCTGGCTCTACTGGCTGATGGGCAACGGCTTCACGCGGATTCCGCATTTCCTGACCCCTTCTGCCATCAAGAACCGGGAGGCGATCATCGATACCCGGGATTCCCTCGGAGGCTTCGAATACTCCGACGCCTATCTGCACGACAATGACGCGCGTTTCGTCTTCAACTTCGTGCGCACCGCGCTGAACTACGGGGCCATGGCGGCCAACTATGTCGAGTCGCTGGGCGCACGGCGTGACAATGGCGTCTGGATCACACGTGCCCGTAACGTCATGAACGACGACACCTTCGAGATCCGCTCGAGGGTGCTGATCAACGCTGCGGGCCCCTGGGTCGACCAGCACAATGAATTGACCGGGCAAAAGGCCGGGCACCAGCATGTCTACTCCAAGGGCATCCACCTGATCGTGCCACGCCTGACCGAGAACAAGCGCGTGCTGGCGTTCTTCGCCGACGACGGACGCCTGTTCTTCGTCATCCCCATGGGGCAGCACACCTGCATCGGTACCACCGATACCCGGGTGGATAACCCCGAGGTGCATGTCACGGACGAGGATACCCAGTTCGTGCTGGACAATATCAACAAGCGTCTGCAACTGGCAAAGCCGTTGGGCAGGGCGGACATCATTGCCTCCCGCTGCGGCGTGCGTCCACTCGCGGTCAAGGCCAGCGCGAGTGGGGGGCGTGACTTCCTGCAACTCTCGCGCAAGCATGCCATCGATACCGACGATGCCGAGGCCCATATCAGCATCTTCGGCGGCAAGCTCACCGACTGCCTGAACGTCGGGGAAGAGATCGTCGCCGAGGTGAAGCGGCTCGGGGTCTCGGTGCCGTATCCGGACTATCGCTGGTACGGCGAGCCCGCCGAATCGGTCAGGAAGGAGTTTCTTCATCAGGCCGAGCTGATGGATCTGGACGCCATGACCTCGCCGGGGGCCTCCGAGCCCCTGACGGCCCGCCTGTGGCGGCGTTACGGCACTCACGCCCTCGACATGCTCGAGGAGATCCGTGAGGACCCGCGTCAGGGCGAGCTGCTGATCGAGGGGACCGAGTATCTGCGCTGCGAACTCGGTCAGGCACAGCGTCGCGAGATGATCACCCGGCTCGAGGATTTCCTGCGTCGTCGTTCGAAGATCTCCCTGGTGGTCAGCAACGCAAGGATCCGCCACTCCCCGGGGCTGATGGAGGCCTGCGAGATCCTCTTCGGCGACCAGGCTCGGGAACGCTTCGACGAGTACTTCGCCGCCCCCCCTGAATGGACCCCCGAAAGGCTCAGTCTCGAGGCCGAGGCCGACAATCCGGCTCACTCCGAGTCACTGAACTGGTAGGGCAGGGGGCCGTGGCATACTGGAGCCCCCGTCGACATGACGGGGGCGTGCACCGGCCGCGCGGCTCGGTCGCTTGAGTCAAGTCATTGATCCCGCGGCGTTGCTGGATACCGGGTGGGGGCCGTTTCAGGACTTGCATTTCCGGGGTGGATGGGTAAAATACGCATCCGTTGTCACGGCGAAGACATGCCGTAGCGGTGATGCAGGACCATAGCTCAGTTGGTTAGAGCGCCACGTTGACATCGTGGAGGTCGGCGGTTCAAATCCGCCTGGTCCTACCAATCCCCGGCGGCTGCGATCCTGGCAACAGCGTGACAGGACCATAGCTCAGTTGGTTAGAGCGCCACGTTGACATCGTGGAGGTCAGCGGTTCAAATCCGCTTGGTCCTACCAGCTTCCGCAACGCCCCCGCAGCCTCGCTGCGGGGGCGTTGCTCATTCCAGACCCATTTCCAGGTCCGTGTTGGTGACGAATACCGCCAACAGAGCCTCGATGCCGGCCTGGTCGGCGGCCGTGAAGCGGCCGCGCAGCGGGCTGTCGAGGTCGAGCACGCCCCACAGCCGGTCGTCGACCACGATGGGGACCACCAGCTCGGCAGCCGACACCGTGTCGCAGGCGATATGGTCGGCGATGGCGTGGACGTCATCGATGCGCTGGGTCTTCCGGGTGCGCGCCGCGGCGCCGCAGACGCCCCTGTCGAAGGGGATCGGGTGGCACGCCGGCTTGCCCTGGAAGGGCCCCAGGCCGAGCAGGCCGGGCTCGCGCTGCAGGTAGAAGCCGACCCAGTTGAGGTCGGGAATCTCCTGCATGACGAAGGCGCAGGTCTGGGCGCTGTTGGTCAGCCAATCGCGGGTGTCGAGCAGGGCGTCGAGCTGGCGGGCGAGCAGGGCGTAGTTCGGTGTCATCATTTCCAGCCGGGGATCGCCGCCCCCTTGAACAGCTCCTCCGCCTTGGCGGCGACCTCGTCGCGCTGGTAGGACTGCACCAACTGACGGATCTCCTCGCGCTCCTCGTCGCCACCGCGCACCACGATCAGGTTGACGTAGGGCGACTCCGGGCCCTCCTTGATCAGGGCGTCGTCCAGGCTCAGGCCGGCGGGCTGGGCGAAGGTGTTGTTGATGAAGGCCATGTCGACATCGGGCAGCACGCGCGGCAACTGGGCGGCCTCGATCTCGCGGAAGCGGAAGTTCTTCGGGTTGTCGGCCACGTTGATCGGTGTCGCTTCCAGGTTGGTCGGGTCGTCGAGCTCGATCAGCCCCTGGTTGTGCATCAGGATCAGGGCGCGGCCCTCGTTGGAGGGGTCGTTGGGCAGGGCGATGATGGCGCGTTCGGGCAACTCGTCGATGCTCTCCCACTTCTCGGAGTAGGCGCCGATGGGGTAGACGAAGCTGCGCCCGGCGATGGCGAAGTCGTAGCCGCGGTCGTCCACCATGCTCTGCATGTAGGGCTCGTGCTGGTAGGCGTTGGCGTCCAGGCTGCCGTCGGCCAGGGCGGCATTGGGCGAGACGTAGTCGGTGAACTCGACGATCTCCACCTCGAGCCCGAACTCCTCCCGGGCGATGCCGACGGCGACTTCCATCACCTCGGTCTCGGGGCCGGCCACGGTGCCGACCTTGATGGCCCGGTTGTCGCTTGCCGAGTCGTCGCCGCAGCCGGCCAGCAGGGTGGCGCCGGCCAGGGCGGCGACGCCGAGCAGACGGGGTAGGGTCAGTTGCATATCGTCATTCTCCTTTGCATGCCGCGCTCAGGTGGCGTCGGCGGATAAGGCTCTGAAATCAGTGTTTTCCCGGTTACTTGTGGTCGGTACGCCGCACCAGGTGATCGCCGAGCATCTGGAAGCCCTGCACCAGCACCACCAGGATCACCACGGTGATCAGCATCACCGTGGGGTCGAAGCGGTTGTAGCCGTAGCGGATGCCGAGGTCGCCGAGGCCGCCGCCACCGACGGCGCCGGCCATGGCCGAATAGCTGATCAGGGTCACCACGGTGATGGTCAGCCCGGTGATGATGCCGCCCCTGGCCTCCGGCAGCAGCACCTTGGCGATGATCTGGCCGGGTGTGGCGCCCATGGACTGGGCGGCCTCCACCAGGCCGGGCGGCACCTCGTTGAGGGCGCCCTCCACCAGGCGTGCCACGAAGGGGATGGCGGCAATGGTCAGCGGCACGATGGCGGCATTGGTGCCGATGGAGGTGCCGACGATCATCCGCGTGAAGGGGATGATCGCCACCATCAGGATGATGAAGGGCACCGAACGGCCGATGTTGGTCACGGTGCCGAGCACCTGGTTGGCCAGGGGGTGGACCAGTATCTGGCCCGGGCGGGTAACGTAGAGCAAGACGCCCAGCGGGACCCCGAGCAGCGTCGAGATCAGCCCCGAAACGCCCACCATGTAGAGCGTGTCGAGGGTGGCCCTGATGATGAGGTCAAGCATCGCGCTGGACATGGCCGAGCACCTCCACGTGAAGGTCATGGGTTTCGAGATAGTCGATGGCGCGGGCGGTCTCGCCGGGCGTGCCGATCAGCTCGGCGATCATCAGCCCCAGGGTGCGCTCCTGGATCGATTCCACCTTGGCCTGCAGGATGCTGACGTCCACGCCGCACTCCCGGGCCAGCCGCGAGATCAGCGGGGTCGAGACGGCGTCGCCGGAGAAGGCCAGGCGCACCACCGGATGGGTGTGCTCGCCCGGGGCCTCCTCGAGCCGCTCGATCAGGGCCCGGGGCGGCTCGAGCTGCAGGAAGTCGTTGAGAAACTCGCGGCCCAGGCGGGTGCGCGGGGCGGTGAAGAAATCGCCGACGTCGGCTTCCTCGACCAGTTCGCCCCCCGAGATCAGGCTGACCCGGTGGCAGATCGACTTGACCACCTCCATCTCGTGGGTGATCAGCAGGATGGTCAGGCCGAGCTTGTGGTTGATGTCGCGCAGCAGCGCCAGGATCGAACCGGTGGTCTGGGGGTCGAGCGCCGAGGTCGCCTCGTCGCACAGCAGTACCCGCGGGCGGCTGGCCAGTGCCCGGGCGATGGCGACCCGCTGCTTCTGGCCGCCGGAGAGCCGGGCGGGGTACTGGTCGGCCTTGTCGTCCAGCCCCACGAGCTCCAGCAGCGGCGTGACCCGCTCGCGGATCTCGGCGCGCTTCATGCCCATCAGTTCCAGCGGCAGCGCCACGTTGTCGAAGACGTTGCGGTTGGTCAGCAGGTTGAAGTGCTGGAAGATCATGCCGATGCGGTGGCGCGCCTGGTTGAGAGCGTCGTTGGCGAGGCCGGTGAGTTCCTGGCCGTCGACGATGACGGTGCCGGCAGTGGGACGCTCGAGCAGGTTGACGCAGCGGATCAGGGTCGACTTGCCGGCGCCGGACAGGCCGATGACGCCGTGGATCTGCCCCTGGGGGACGTGCAGATCGACGTTCTTCAGGGCCTCGATGGCCCTGGGCCCGGCGTCTCGCCCGGGTGAGGCATCGGCACCCCCCTTGCCGCGGTTCTTGAGGCCGCCCTTGAGGCCGCCCTTGAGACCGCCCTTGAGATAGTAGGTCTTGGAAACGTTGTGCAGTCGGATCATGAAAGCCTCCGCAGGGGAGGGCGCCCGGGCGGCGCGGGCCATGCAGCGGGGCAAAAAAAGGCCACCCTGGCGGGTGGCCATCAACGCTGGACACACCCTTTTAGCTGCACTTCACGGTACGGCCGCCCCTCGAGGCGACCGCGACGCTGGCGCCCGCAATCCGGGGTCAAATCGGCGCCATCAAAATGTGCGCGCAGCCTACGACCAAAGCCTCAGGCTGTCAAGCTTGCTGGTCCATGTTTCGGCCGTTGGGCGGCGGGGCCGGAGAATCGTCCTGATATGATGGCCGATATCTGTCTTATTTTCTGTGGGACCACGCGACACGCCCCGGACGGTGCGTGGACGGCGAGGCCGGAGATTCCCTACACTGTC
This sequence comes from Halomonas sp. LMYGS-3, assembly GCF_059509875.1. Lineage (NCBI taxonomy): Bacteria > Pseudomonadati > Pseudomonadota > Gammaproteobacteria > Oceanospirillales > Halomonadaceae > Halomonas > Halomonas sp. LMYGS-3. The sequence continues at coordinate 53,348 of NZ_JCAKFQ010000015.1, forward strand.
ACGCTTTCCGGTATTCCGCGGTCGATGGCCGCGACAGCGAGGAGCGTCCATGTTCACAGGCATCGTGCAGGGCACGGCAGAAGTGGTGGCCATCGAGGAGGCCGAGGCCTTTCGCACCCATGTGGTCACTTTACCCGAGGCGCTGCGCCGCGGGCTCGAGCTCGGCGCCTCGGTGGCCCACAACGGTGTCTGCCTGACGGTCACGGCCATCGACGGCGAGCGGGTCAGCTTCGACCTGATGCGCGAGACCCTGCGGGTGACCAATCTCGGTGCGCTCGAGGTGGGGGACCGCGTCAATATCGAGCGCGCGGCGCGCTTCGGCGACGAGATCGGCGGTCACGCCATGTCCGGCCATGTGATGGCCATGGCCGAGCTGGTCGAGCTCGACGAGGCGCCCAACAACCGGCGCCTGTGGTTCGAGTTGCCCCACGCCCTGGGGCGCTTCCTGTTCGACAAGGGCTACATCGGGGTGGACGGCATCAGCCTGACCATCGGCGCGGTAAGGCCCGCCACGGCCACCCGTGGACCGCGCTTCTGCGTCGACCTGATCCCCGAGACCCTGGCGCGCACCATTCTGGTCGACCGGGTGCCCGGCGATGTCGTCAACATCGAGATCGATCCCCAGACCCAGGCCATCGTCGAGACCGTGGAGCGGGTGCTGGCGGCACGCGGGGGATGACGCAGGGCGCTCCGTCGAGTCTGCGTTGGCGGCCCGGCTGGCGAGTGGCCCGTTGGTTGCTTATATAAGGCAGACCGAGCCGTATCATGGTGGGCCCGCCGTCTCGCATCGCGACGGGGCATTGGGTACCATGGGCGGCTTTTCTCGCACCCAGGACGACGCTGTCCACCGCGCAGGAACGCGACCCATGCTGAAACGCCTGATCGACGGCCACTTCAAGCTGGCCGAGCACAATACCAATGTGAAGACCGAGGTCATCGCCGGGATCACCACCTTCCTGACCATGGCCTACATCATCTTCGTCAATCCCAGCATCCTTTCCCAGACCGGCATGGATGCCGGCGCCGTGTTCGTCGCCACCTGCCTGGCCGCCGCCTTCGGCTGCCTGATCATGGGGCTGTGGGCCAACTATCCGATCGCCCAGGCGCCGGGCATGGGGCTCAACGCCTTCTTCACCTACGGCGTGGTACTCGGCATGGGTTACACCTGGGAGGCGGCGCTGGGGGCGGTGTTCTTCTCCGGCTTCTGCTTCTTCCTGCTCAGCGTGTTCCGGGTGCGCGAGTGGATCATCAATTCGATCCCGCTCTCCCTGCGCCTGGGGATCGCCGCGGGTATCGGCCTCTTCCTGGCGATGATCGCGTTGCAGAACGCCGGCATCGTGGTCGCCAGTCAGGCCACTTACGTGACCCTGGGCGACCTGTCGCAGCCGCCGGCGATCTATGCGCTGCTGGGGTTCTTCGCCATCACCGCGCTGGCCTATCTCCGGGTCACCGGGGCGGTGATGATCGGCATCCTCGCCATCACCCTCCTGGCGATACTGCTGGGGCACAACGAGTTCGGGGGGCTGGTCTCCATGCCGCCCTCCATCGCTCCCACCTTCATGGCGCTCGACCTCTGGGGCGCGCTGGACATCGCCATGCTCAGCGTGATCTTCGCCTTCCTGTTCGTCGACCTGTTCGATACCTCGGGCACCCTGGTGGGCGTGGCCCATCGCGGCGGCCTGCTCGACAAGGACGGCAAGCTGCCCCGGCTTGGTCGCGCCATGATGGCCGACAGCGGTGCCTCCATGGCCGGCGCGGTACTCGGCACCTCGACCACCACCAGCTACATCGAGTCCACCGCCGGCATCGCTTCGGGCGGACGCACCGGCCTGACCGCCGTGGTGGTGGCCGTGCTGTTCCTGGTCAGTCTCTTCTTCGCCCCGCTGGCGGGCTCCATCCCGGCCTACGCCACCGCCGGGGCACTGCTCTACGTGGCCGTCCTGATGGCCGGCAGCCTCGCCCAAGCCAACTGGGAAGATCCCACCGATGCCGCGCCGGTGCTGATCGCCGCCCTGGCCATGCCGCTGACCTTTTCGATCGCCGAGGGCATCGCCCTGGGCTTCATCAGTTATGCTGCGATCAAGACGCTGTCCGGTCGCTTCCAGGACCTCAACCCGGCGGTGATCGTGCTGGCGCTGCTGTTCGCTGCCAAGTTCCTGTTCCTCGATTGACATTCACCCACCGAGATTCGCGATGAGCATCTACGGCGACTACATCAAGTCCGTGATCCGCACCGTCCCCGACTGGCCGCAGCCGGGGGTCAACTTCCGCGACATCACGCCGCTGCTGCAGAACAGCGCGGCCTTCCGCAAGCTGATCGACAGCTTCGTGCACCGCTATCAGGAGATGGACCTCGACGCCATCGCCGCCATCGATGCCCGGGGCTTCATCGTCGGTGCGCCGCTGGCCTACGAACTGGGCTGCAGCTTCGTGCCGGTGCGCAAGAAGGGCAAATTGCCGTTCAAGACCATCAGCGAGACCTATACCCTGGAGTACGGCGAGGCCGAGGTGGAGCTGCATTCCGATGCCTTCCGCCAGGGCGACCGCATCCTGATCGTCGACGATCTCATCGCCACCGGCGGTACCATGCTGGCCGCCGCCAAGCTGATCACCCGTAGTGGCGGCCTGGTGGTCGAGACCGCCACCATCGTCGACCTGCCGGATCTCGGCGGGGCGCAGCGTATCCGCGAGGCCGGCTTCGGTGTCTTCGCGGTCTGTTCCTTCACCGAGGATGAGTGAGTCCCCTGCCATGAGTACCCATCGTTACCACCAGCATTTCACCGTCTCCTGGGACCAGCTCCACCGCGACGTGCGCGAGCTCTGCCACCGGCTGGTCGAGCGCGACTTCAAGGGCATCGTCGCCATCACCCGGGGCGGGTTGATCCCGGCGGCCCTGTTCGCCCGTGAACTCAACGTGCGCCTGATCGATACCGTCTGCATCAGCAGCTACGACCACATGGACCAGGGCGGACTCGACGTGCTGAAGGGCGTGGATCACGATGGCGACGGCTGGCTGCTGGTCGACGACCTGGTCGACACCGGCAAGACCGCCCGCAAGGTGCGCGAGATGCTGCCCAAGGCGCACTTCGTCACCGTCTATGCCAAGCCCGAGGGGCGGCCGCTGGTCGACCAGTACCTCACCGAGGTGGCCCAGGACTGCTGGATCCAGTTCCCCTGGGACATGGGCGTCGCCTATGTCGAGCCCCTGGCCGACCAGATCAAGCGCTGAACCATGACTGGCCCGCTTCCCGACAGCTGGCAGCAGTGGCTGGGTGCCGAGTTCGCCGCCCCCTACATGCAGGCCCTGCGCGACTTCCTGGCCACCGAGAAGGCGGCCAGGAAGGTCATCTACCCGCACTCCTCGAACTGGTTCCGTGCCTTCGAGCTCACGCCGCTCGACCGGGTCAAGGTCGTGATCCTGGGGCAGGACCCTTATCACGGCCCCGGCCAGGCCCACGGCCTCTGCTTCTCGGTGCGCCCCGGCGTGCCGGTGCCGCCGTCGCTGGTCAACATCTACAAGGAGCTGGCCGCCGATGTCGGCTTTCGGCCGGTGAATCACGGCTGCCTCGAGCACTGGGCGCGCCAGGGCGTGCTGCTGCTCAACACCTCGCTGACGGTGGAGCAGGGCAACGCCGGCTCGCACCGCGGCCAGGGCTGGGAGATTTTCACTGACCGCGCCATCGCCACGGTCAACGAGCACGCCGAGCCCTCGGTGTTCCTGCTGTGGGGCAGCCACGCCCGGCAGAAGAAGGCGCTGGTCGACACCGCGCGCCACCTGGTGCTGGAGTCGCCGCATCCCTCGCCGCTCTCGGCGCACCGCGGCTTCTTCGGCAACCACCACTTCTCCCGGGCCAACGCCTTCCTGGCCGAGCGTGGTCGCACGCCGATCGACTGGCAGCTGCCCGAGATGCCCTGAGCCGCGCAGTTGGCTCGGGGCTGATCCGTCGACAGGTCTACGAGGAGGCGCTGCCCGCCACGCCCTGACTGGGGTGCCCCTCGACGGTGGATGGCGGTAGAATGACGCGCAATTTGTCGGTGTCGTCCCTCCGACGAAGGTCGTTCCCGATCCATTGCCGTCAAGAGGCCCCTTCATGAGCGTTCACGCCATCCAACATCCGCTGGTCCAGCACAAGCTGGGACTGATGCGCGAGGCCGGTATCAGCACCAAGAGCTTCCGCGAGCTGGCCGGTGAACTGGCCAAGCTGCTCACCTACGAGGCAACCCAGGACCTGGAGCTGCAAACCCAGGAGATCGGCGGCTGGAGCGGCGAGCCGATCCCGGTGAAGCTGCTCAAGGGCAAGAAGGTCACCATCGTGCCGATCCTGCGCGCCGGGCTCGGCATGCTCGACGGCGTCACCGACCTGATTCCCAGCGCCCGGGTCAGCGTGGTGGGGCTCTATCGTGACGAGGAGACCCTCGAGCCGGTGCCCTATTTCGCCAAGTTCGCGAACGACCTCGACGAACGCCTGGCCCTCGTTATCGACCCGATGCTGGCCACCGGCGGCACCATGGTGGCGACCCTGGACATGCTGCGCGATCGCGGCTGCCAGCAGATGAAGGTGATCGTGCTGGTAGCGGCCCCGGAGGGCCTCAAGCGGGTACAGGACGCCTACCCGGACATCGAGATCTACACCGCCGCGGTGGACGACCACCTCGACGAGAACGGCTATATCGTGCCGGGGCTGGGCGATGCTGGGGACAAGATCTTCGGCACCCGCTGATTCTTGGCAGGAACCTGGCTGCGCTCGCCCATACGGCACGCCCCCGAGATTGCCGGTCCGGGGCGTTTTCTGCCCCCTCGACCCGAACGATGGAGACTCCCCATGAGTAACCAGACGGCAGCCGTCCCGGTGCCGGTCGATTCCCCGCTCAAGACTCTGCTAACCGGGGCCCAGATGCTCTTCGTGGCCTTCGGCGCCCTGGTGCTGGTGCCGCTGCTCACCGGCCTCGACCCCAGCGTGGCGCTGTTCACCGCCGGCATCGGCACGCTGATCTTCCATGGCGTGACCCGGGTGACGGTGCCGGTGTTCCTGGCGTCGTCGTTCGCCTTCATCGCGCCGATCCAGGGCTCGGTGGCGAGCTTCGGTGTCTCCGCCACCCTCGGCGGGCTCTTCGCCGCCGGCCTGGTCTACGTGGCGATCTCCCAGGCGGTGCGCCTCAAGGGCACCGCCTGGCTGCACCGGCTGCTGCCGCCCGTGGTGGTGGGGCCGGTGATCATGGTGATCGGCCTGGCGCTGGCGCCGGTGGCGGTGAGCATGGCCACCGGCGAGACCAGCGACCACATCGGCTACGGCCCGGCGCTCTTCCTCTCCATGGCGAGCCTGCTGGTGACCCTGGTGCTGGCGGTGTTCGGGCGTGGTCTGCTGCGGCTGGTGCCGATCATGGGCGGCATCGCCACCGGTTACGCCCTGGCGCTCGCCATGGGGCTGGTGGACTTCTCGCCGGTCGACGAGGCCGCCTGGGTGTCGATCCCCGCGTTCACCGCGCCGAGCTTTCACTGGGCGGCGATCCTGTTCATGATCCCGGTGGCCATCGCCCCGGCGGTGGAGCATATCGGCGACATGATCGCCATCGGCTCGGTGACCCGTCGCAACTACCTGGAGAAGCCCGGCCTGCACCGCACCCTGCTGGGCGACGGTCTGGCCACCTCCGCCGCGGCGCTGTTCGGCGGTCCGCCCAACACCACCTACTCCGAGGTCACCGGGGCGGTGACCCTGACCCGGGCCTTCAACCCGAAGATCATGGTGGTGGCGGCCTGTTTTGCCATCGGGCTGGCCTTCGTCGCCAAGCTCGGCGCGCTGCTGCAGACCATCCCTGGCCCGGTGATGGGCGGCATCATGACGCTGCTGTTCGGCTCCATCGCCGTGGTCGGCATGAATACCCTGGTGCGCGCCGGCCACTCGCTGACCGCGCCGCGCAACCTGGTGGTCGTCTCGCTGATCCTGGTGTTCGGCATCGGCGGCATGCAGTTCGGCGGCGGTCAGTTCACCCTGCAGGGGGTCAGCCTCGCCGCCCTGGTGGGCATCGTGCTGAACTGGGTGTTGCCGGGGGCCGAGGAGGAGTAACGTGACTAGGCATCGATCGCCCCCAAGATAGAAATAGAAGGCCTCGTCGAACATCATGGCTGGAGCTGGAGCTGGAGCTGGAGCTGGAGCTGGAGCTGGAGCTGGAGCTGGAGCCGGAGCCTCGCAAAGGGTATATCAACTGCCTGCTTGGCTTGCGACAGTTGGTGGGATTATCTGCGTCATGGCGATGTCCGCCGGTGCGTATTGGGGTGTCTTCGAGGATGTGGAATTTGCAGTTATGCCGTTCTTCGGCGGACCTGGTGCGGTGGTAGTTTCAACCGGTTCGACCGAACGCGCTGAACTTGCACGGACTTAGCCGGCAATTCACACCCCGCGGATTCCGTCATGACATTCTATGCCAGACGGCAGGAGCAGGATTAGAACGAGTAGCGGCCATGAGCGATTGGTTGAAAGAAATTATCCATGCCACTGGTGTCGCCACTGCAATAGCCGTGTCCGGTCCGCTGATCGCCGGTGGTGATTTCGGTGGAGTCTGGCAACCTTACAGTATGCCGGCGTTATGGCTCGGCGCGATGACAGTTGAATCTGACCGTCTGAGCTTCGAGGCGGGGCCGATGGCGCGCCTTGAACCTGTGCGCGAAGGCGGCAGTGTTTTTCGCATCATCGAGCCGCAAGACGAGACCTTATTTGAGTGCGGGCATGAACCCGCAAATTATGTTGGCTTTCATGTTCTCGATAACGGTCTGCTGGCGCGCCTGTACTATAGGGCGGATAAGCCGCCTGCCGAACCCACCGGCAGCAATTCTCTGGAAGTCATTCGCAACGGAGCATGTTCCGTGATGTTCTATGCGCGGTGATGATGACGCAGCAAACCCTCATCCATGATCTGACCTAAATTAGGATCTGTCCAAAAATTAGCTGCGCCCGACCATACGGCGTTAAAAATCAGCTAAAAGTACTCATACGCCCCATAACCTCAGCCCGTCTTTTCGCCGATTTTTGCCTTGCCTGGTTCGCTCGCCAACTTTTCAGACGAAGCTTAGAAGTGGATCTCTGGCGACACCTGTTTGGCCGCATTACGCTCGAGCAAAGCCGCCTGGGCTGCCTCCTCGATGGTTGCGACGTAAGCCCGGCTCGTCACGAGGACACGCAGTGCCGCAACAAGGCCCGAGTCGTCCCTCTGGATCGCGGCCATGACCATATCGGTGTCGCATCTTGCATTCACAAGAGACCAGTCGATACCAAGGGACCAGAGGGGTCGCGCCTTTGGATAGGGTGACCGCTCTCCAGAGTCGTCGAACACCGGGTAGTCGGTATCAAATGCTGGTATACCGTATAAACGGGACCTCTCTATTTCACCATTGAGCTCATTGGCACGATGTTCCAACTGGCTGTGGCATCTGTACAAATGATTTCTTCGTTGTTGCTCCGTGGCAAAGAGCTCTTTCATTTCTCCCTGCGTATCTGAGGTCGTAACAAGTCGGGTTTCTTTCCAAAGATAGGCACTGTCATTCTCGTAGCCGATCTCACCGTACTTCTCGACCAGCAAATCCTGGATCGCTTCCGGTCTGGGCCGAGAACCTTCGACAAAAATTATAGTCCGGGCTATTCCAGTGATCGGATCGTCGCCAACAAGCGGTTCGTGAAAGATCGTGAGAAAATCACGGCCGTCGCTGCGCACCAGTATCACCGACTCCGCGAGAGGCGTTGTCGCATCGATCTTCGGCGAAACGTTCGCATCATTCCAGCTGTCGCGTCGACCATAGAGGATCATCTCTGGTTCAAACTCAGTTGCGGCCTGCGACATGCCCGCCTGCATCGGCTGCCCCACCCGCACACCGAGAATGTCGTAGCCCGCAGCCGTCGCATCGCGCTCGGACCCGTCGTTGCTCGGCGCGACATCGGTGTCATCTGAATCACCGACCGACAAAGGCTCCAAGTTAATGCGCGCGACAACCTCGTCGTCGTTGAGTACCTGCGGGTCGCTGCCGGGGCGCAGCACGACGAGCTCCACCAGGTCTGCCGTCAATGGAAATGCCGATGTCCCCGTACCGGCTGCCGGCGGCTGTACTGCAAGCCGCGCTCGGAATGTCGCATCCCCCCGCATGACATCGCGCATACGTTGTGCCTCTGCCTCGGGCATTGCGAAGCGGACCCCCGATCCCTCGGTGACATTCGCCAGGCGCAGCAGTTCGTGACGCCTGATGCCTTTCTCGTTGCGCGATACGCCGTCCGGATAGGTCAACTGGACATAATCGAATCCGTACTCTCCACTGTTGAAGTCGTAATCGGCCAACTTGCCGTAGCCCGACATCCAGAACCCGCCCAGATCGATGTCGCGTGCGGAGGCGGCGAGGTTCGAGATCTCGTCCCGCCTGTCGAAGGCGTCCTGAGAGGTCGCGGGATAGACCGACGCGATCAAGTCGGTGGCGTCGCCCTCGGTTTCCTTGGCAATCGCGGCGAGAATGTCCCGGGGCCGGGCAAGGTGAACCGTGTCATGGACCGGCGCGGCTTCGTCAGTAACCGGCTCCGGCGCGATCTGGAGCATGTCCTCCGGCGCCAGGGCGGCGAGTTGCGTGCCGCCGTCTGTCGCCACATTCACGCCGAGAATCTCGGCCTGTAGGGCAAGGCTATGCTCGCCACGCTCGTTCTCCACATAGTCGACGCTGGCGATCCTGAGTGCCACGTCGAAGACAACGATATCTCGATTGACGATCATCTCTTCGACGCGGGCCGCGTCCATCGGAAAGCTGACCGGGATTCTCCCCCCGTTGATACGGATTCCGGGCCATCGCGGCGCTTTTATTCCTAGAAATCTGCTCGCTTGACCCACGCCGCCGGCTTCGATGATTCCGTTCCGCAAGGCCCTGTACATGGCCGATTCATTGTCGTCGTGGCCGGAAAACAGCACCAGATCGCCACTCTCGAAGTCGTATTCGAGCTTCCTCGCCTCCACTTGAACAGACATGTTGAAGGGTGGCTCGACACTTTGCTCATCCAGGGCGGCGAGCCAACGGTCGTGCACTGAACGGGCGAGAAATTCCGCCTGACGGCCCTCGATCGCGCCCTCGGCGAAGAGCACGTTGGCAGCATAATCACGGTTTCCCTGCAGATGTCGGATGTATCGTTCGAGCGTCTCGATCTGCTCTGCGTCAGAGGTTTTGTTGAGATAATGCGGGATCCAGGCGCGCAGGATAGGCATCTTGTCAGGGCCGAAATCTGCGGCCGGCAACGGCACCTGCGGGGGCGCTGATGTCTCGTCCGTTGCGGCGGCTCCGGCCGCGCGCGCGATCTGGATCACACTGTAGTCCACGTTCGGAAAGTAGGACTCGAACGCATGGGTGATCTTGTTGCGCCAATCTCCGGCAACCAGTGCATAGGCTTCAAAAGTGATCGCGCCGACGGCCAGATCCTGTACGCCGACGGGGGGAAGATTGCTGAAAATTGGGTCGGCACCGATAGCGTTTGTGATGGCGCCAGTCAGGGCCTTTACTTCGGATGCATCGAGATTCGCGGAGCTGTAGTGAACAATGGCACTTTGGGAACTCGGCGCGATCAGATAGACGTCCCGGTCGAAGCGCATCAGCGCATCCGCACCATCCGGCGCCCCTGATTCGCCCTCGGTGCCGGCTACAAACGAAGCGAGCTGCTCCGGTCCCAGCACGGCGAGTTCCTGCGAATACGGGGCATTGCCCATCGTCCGGAGCGTGGCCCGCACAGGCTCGAGTGTGACAAACCCAACGCCAGCTTTCGCGCGCGAGACGGAGCGGACCCGGCCGGTGACCTCGACGACGATCGTCGGGAAGCCGCGCTCGTAGAACGAGCGCGCTCGCTCTGGCCCGATCGCGACTTGTCCGCCAAGCATCTCGACGACATGAGACGTTTCAAGTGTTGCCCCATCGGCGGCGGCGATACGGAAATCGACTGGGAAGACCGATCGGTGGCGGAGACCCTTGGCCCTTGCGACATTCTGACAGAAATCGTCGGGGCGTATATTGGCCGTGATCGCCCGCCCCGCCATGATCGGGAATACACCCTCCGCCATGTCGTAGTCGCCAGCGGCGAGATTGGCTCGGAAGGTTATGAGGGCCGGCTCGGCCGCGGGCGACGCGCTTGCTTCCGCCAGCCTACGAACCAGGCGGGACTGTGCAGCGCTCTCGATTTCGGCCAACTCGAACGGGTTCAGATGTTGCTTGCGACCCCAGCCCTCCGCCCTGCAGCCGAGTCCGGCGAAATATAGAAGGAACTCCGGGTGCCGCGCAGCGTCCGGATGCTCACGGATGTAACGGTCCAGCAGCGCAGAGTAGGCATCCCCGCCTTCCAGCGCCGCGCCGGCTGGGATCTGCTCCTGGCCCAAGAGCGTGCCGGTAGCGTCACCCGTGTCGGAGCCAGACGCGAAAGCGGAGGTCCCGCCAAGCGCCCGGATCCGCTGCTGCATCGTCTGTGCAAGGCAGGCGGCATTGCCGCCGCAAGCATTTCGGCGTGAAACCCAGTTGCGCTGGGCATTGACGACCGCGGACGGGTTCGAGGCGTCCGCGCGCGCCGTTGAATAAGCTTCGGCCAGTTGGCGATCCAACCGTGACAGTGTGGGGCTGGCGCAAATTGCGAATTCAGTCGGGGTGCTAGCGCGCGCGCAATCGAAGCTAGGGCGAGGAGTGCTTCCCGCCACGGTTGCCCCTGACGGCCGAGCTGCCACCACAGATCTTAATTTCTCAAGGAGCTGCGGGCTTGCCACTCCATTGATAGCAATTCCTTGATCAAGCTGGAATTGCTGGATAGCTCGTCTGGTGTTCGGTCCCATTAGGCCATCGGCAACACCGGGGCTATAGCCCAGCCGCGCCAGATGTTGCTGGATGCTGCGAATATCGACCGCCTGCGCTGGTGACCGTACCGCACTCGGGTTGACTTGTTGTCTCGGGGCCCGTTGAACTGTTTGCGCCGGAAACCTTTCCGCATTCGGATTTTCTTGCTGTGCCGGAGCTCGCTCGACAGGCTGCGACGGCAATCTCTCAGCACTCTGGTTTTCTCGTTGTGCCGGTTCTCGTTGATCTGACGACTGACGGTTCTGTGTCTCTCGCCGAATAATTTCATTGGCAAGCCCTTCGACGACGCCCCTAAGGTCTATACCCTGCGAAATGGCAGGCGGTGACACCACAACCAAGAGGGCAAACGCCGCCAGTGAAACTGGCTTTAGTAAATATGAAAGAATTCTCATGCGCAGCCCCCTCCCTCTGTGTAACTTCTTTCTGGCGCAAGAGCAGTGTTACTTATGTCCTTCTGGTCCCTAGATGAGAACGCTCTGGTATAAGAAAATGCGGACAGTTTCATTATATGCTTCTTCAAGGACCTTCTAGTTTATTTTGAGCCTGGTTATCGTGCCGGTAGTTATCGAGAAATCTGTCGCCTCTGAGTATTTTCAAGCGACCTTTTTTCTGGCTCGGCCGTGGTGATCTGAAGCTCCCGCTCCGGGTAGAGCGAGAAGGTACCCACTGGCGTCCAGTTCCGGATCTTCCCGCTCCAGGATCTTCCCGCTCCAGCAAGCCGGGCGGTTCTCACGCGCCGCCTGATTGATGGCGTGGCGCTTGGCCAACATCTCAGCATCCTCGCCGGTTTGGCGTTTTTTGGTTATCAGCTGCCGAGTCCTTTCCATCACCGTAGCCTTTCGTTTAGTATCCAGCTAGAAGCAGACAATCTAAAGCTACTAATGAAATATTTGATGCTCCACACATTACTTTGCTAACGTTTTATACTAGTTCTTGATAGCCTGAATTCAGGCCCTAAGTCCCGAGGAGACCGCCATCGGCTCGGCCGCGGGCGAAAACACCGTTGGAGAGAGATTGCCAATAAGTGGAAAGGTGTTTGATCCTTCCTATACTCTGAATTAAGGAGGGAACTGACATGGCTTCTTCAGGTGAGCGCAGCGACACCGGTACCGGAGACGACCGTCTCCAGGAGACACACCAGGACATGATCCGTCAGCCCGTCCTGGTCTTCGCACCCGACGACGAACTTGCCGGTAGCGTGCCGGTGGCACTGGTCCTTGAAGACAAAGCCGGCAATCGCTGGAGCGGTGTTTCCGTGTCCTCTTCAAGGTGGAGAAAGCAACCATCCCACACCTCTGGACTGTTGCCCTAGGCGGGGACTTGGCTGGTGTCATGTCGGCAATTTATTTCGAACTCTCGGACTTTCCGTCCCTGTTGCTGAACCTTGTGACGAATGCGGTCTTTGGCGTGGTTAGCGCGGGGTTGGCGCTGGTCGGACTGAAAGTTATCACGACGGCCACAATCCTGGCTATCTACATAATGATCGTGTTCTCGATTTTCGGCATGATGGTTGCTGGTTTTTTCGCGTTTGCAGTGGCGGTCATCTACGCCGTGTCATTTTTCTTTCACGAACTTGCGGGTTTCTTTCCGGAATGGTGAAATAAAATGCATGTTCACGTAAACCTGTTTTGTCTTGCAGCACTTTCCGCTGTAGTGGCATTGGCAATCCCAGCCGTTTCCAACGCCGAGGAGTTTCAGGACGTCCACGAGTGCGACCGGTACGCTGCGCATCCGAGCGACCCGCACCGTTGGGCGGCGGGCGTAGAAGATAGCCAAATTATCCCGGGCCCCGCCGTCACATTCTGCCGCGAAGCGGTAGATGAGTATCCTGATACGCCGCGTTTTGCCTTCCAACTTGGCCGCTCCCTCTGGGCGGCGAATCAGATTGACGAAGGAACAGACGTGTTCCTCACTCTTAAAGAACAGTTCGAATACGGCCCAGTCTACGCATATTTGGCCGATGCCTACATGTACGGCCTCGGCAGCATCGAGACTGACGAGGAAATCGGAGTGGCCTTTTACCAAATCGCCGCAAAAAAGGGGTTCTTGCCCGCTGCCGACATTCTTCTAGATTTATCCAGTTCTGGTGATACGTCTCAACGCGCATTCTCTGTAGACGGCGATACAAGAGTTCTGCAGCAGCCCATTGAACGGATTATGTCGACACAACCTGTAATCGCAAAGCAAGAGGTCGCCTTTGATCCAAATCAGTATACGCTGCCGAGAATGGTTGGCGCACTTTACTCGGGGAACCTCTCTGATCTTGATCCGCAAGGCGTCGGAAAAACTAATTACGCCGGGGTTTCAAATGCACATATTTATGTTGCCTCGTTTCATAATGAGTTCTCGGGAACGGTCAACCTTAAGGATCAAGCTTGCGTCACTCTTTATGATCCCCGCATCACAAAGAGTCTCGACGCCAAGGTCGTTAGGCTTATGATGGGTAGCCCCGGCAGCGATCTGGAAAGCAGCCTGAATCAAGCATCGCAACGCGGTTGGGAAATGATGGGCGAACTCCTAATGGATATGTCAAAAGGCGGCATAGGTTCCTGGGTGGGCACGCAACAGAATTTACACGAACTGGGAGAAAAAGGCGGGATTGATGCCGCTCGTCTCATCGCACGGCACGGATGCCAAAGTGAAACCGCAAAACGCGTCTATGCCAACATTCGCGCCTATGCCTTCGGGCAGGAGGCTCTCTTGTCATCCGAAGAAGAAGAAAGGCAGCAAAGTATCAAGGCGCGGGAGGCAGAGGACGCTAAGCGGGCTTACCAGGAATCTCTTCGTACAAACGCAGCGTCGAGCTGTCTGGCGCAATGGGAAAAAGAGCCGATGTGTCTGTGTATGGTTGAGGCGCTCGATGAGTTACAGATTACCGAAGGAGAATGGAAAATGATCGGCAGTGAATTCAAGAGCGTCGTATCTCTGTCCCGCCAATATGAAGGATTGAGAGAAAATCTTCGCACCTGTCGCAGATGACAAGACAAGTAAACGTTTTTCTCACAGCGCTCTTCGCGCTTGCCAGAACTAGGAGCCCAAGGGCGGTGATTTCCCATGAAACGACTGATTCAAACATTTGCATTTTTGAGGGCTCTCAGGCCTTATCATTCACAACCTCACCCAAGTTTTGTTTGCAGAAGAGCCGAAGCGCAAGCCTTGGCAGCGATTGTGGCCTTTGCTTTCCTTGCTACTACAGTCTTTGCCGCCACGCCGGACATCAACACAGACAAGGACGTCTACGCGACTGACGAAGCCATTAGCGTGTACTACAGCAATTCGACTGGTAACAGTAATGACTGGATCACGCTGGTTCCGCAGGTGACCCCTGACGGCAAGTACCACGAATGGAAGTGGATCAGGACCACAGAAGGAACGGTCACGTTCCGGAGCGTGAAGGAAGGTGTCTATGAGGTTCGTATACATCTAAAAGGAACGCACAGCGAGCCTGCCGCACGCCACGTTCTATCAGTGCGTGATGGCCGGGTTGAAGTAACAGAATCGGTGACAGCCTTTTCTAGTTCTGGGATGCAGCTTGGGGAAAAATCCGCCGAACTAGCTTCTCCAGCGAGTGACATCCCTGTTGGCGTCTGGTCTGCGCACTTCTCGTGTCGTTGGGGAAACGCTCCTAAGCAGTTTGTAGCGCAATTGCTGACTCTTGATGCGCACGGGGCCCAAGCATTTTTTGAGTATTCCGCATTGGATGGAACGGACAATCAGACCCGAAGGTATGCGCTTCTTAATGCAGGTTCACGTAATGAGTTGGGTGATGTTAAATATGAGTATGAATACTCAATTGGAATCCCTAGGCAGCGACACTTAATTATGCGCCCAGTTTCTGACGATCGCCTCTCAGTAGACTTCGGTCAATGCAAAAATATATCGTTCCAACGAGACGCCACCAATTTTCCACGTCCCGAACTCGAAGGGAATTGGACTGGCGTCCTTGAGTCATGCGAAGGCTCTGAAGGAGAAGCACAACTCACTCTCTACAAGGCCCATCAGGGCAACGTCTTTGCTGATATGGAACACCAGGCTTATCCTCATGGCTGGTCTGGAAAAAGCTACCCTGGACGATCCTATCTTTACGGCACTTGGAATGCCAGTGCTGGAGAATACACTTTTACGACGCTTATCGGCGGTCGCGCAACGCGCAGCGGCGAAAACGGCTATAAGTGGGGCGGCCTTAAGGGGCTAAATATCAGCTACGATGAAAGCAGCAAAAGCCTCATCGGAAAATCCGAAAGTTGCTCTTACGCAGAACTCCACCGGGAAGATGAAGAGGCGTCTTCTGGTAACATCGAAGTTTCTTTCGCTGAAAGTCTCCCAGGAAATTGGGAAGGCGAGTCGATATGTCGGGATGGCGATACTTTTTTCGGTTTGAAAGTAGAAGCCTTGCAATCCGGCCGGCTTTCCGGTGTACTGGATATTGCAGCGCCGGATGCCCTTATTCGAGGAGTCTCCAGCCTCAACGTACAGTTACGCGAGTCATCGCAGCAAGGTGAATTCGAAGGTGCAGTGGAATGGGCGGGAGCTGCTCTTAAGTCTTTCAACATTGCGCGTGGTGATCGTGAGGACATGATCTCGATTAAAGAAGAAAGCTTGGGTTGTGGTAATATTAACCTAACCCGCGTTGATCAAACGGCATTATCCCGTATACCGACTACGGAAGCCCCTGATGGAGGAAGCTTTTACGTCAACCGGCGACCACAAGACAGGTGCGAAGAGATTATTGCACTTCCAAAAAAGTTTGAGCGTGAATTCCCCAATGTTCCGATGCGCGGAAGCCGGTCGGAAAACGTCTACCCCAAATTGGTCTTGCTCTTTGCCGATAGCGATTGGGTACCTGTCTTTGGCAAGCCATTTGACGCCACACCTTTGAACGAGCGCCGAGAGATACGCAGTGAAGCGCAACAGCTTTGCTACAACGATCCGTTCTACCGCGACGATTATTCCAAGTTTTCAATGCTAGATCGCGGATTGAGTGGGAACATGAACCGACCGCTGACCAGTTTTGGTCTGCCGGCGATCCATATCGCTATTCGCCAGATCAGGGAAACGCGCCATCTTCTTGATCAGAAAATTAATGAAATCCTGGCCTCGACTGATACTGCCGATGCCGCCGCGAAGGCGCGGAGTGTATCGGCCTTCATGAAAAACAATCGTGAACGGCTTTGGCCGAGTGAAATTGAGGCCCGCGAAATCCAGATTTCCGACTATGTGGCGGCTTTGGCCCTTCAGGATGTTGAGAGTGAACTCGCCGGTTTCAATAATGTATCCGATCTTCCAACCCGGCTTTCTGCGTTGACGGAGATTGCGAAGGGCGAGGAAGAATATCACCGCTACCTCGACGAGCGGAATATGCGTAACCTCAAGGCGCGTGCGATAGACCAGCAATCGGAGCTTGCACAGGACGCGCTGTCAGATGATCTTGCTGAGATTGAGGCTTTGCCACACGACGAAACTGGCTTAATCCAATTGGAACAAAAAGCCTCTGAGGTCGATACCACGATATCACTGCTTGTCGGAAGTGTGGCCGAATCCTTTCAGGATCGCATTGATCAAAAGCGTCAGTCGATCCTCGACGCCTCTTTCGAGCAGAAAATCGGCGCTCTTAAATCAATCAAGTCTGGAACGGCTGGATTGGACGCCAGTCTTTCTTGGCTAGAATCTTTTAACTCGCTGTTCACGCCCTACCAGAAATTGGTCGCGTTCGATAAGGCACTGACAGAATTTACCGATAAACGTGCAAGTCTTCTGGAAGGCTCGCTCGGGCAATTCGAAAAAGATGTAGAACAGGCCGCATCGGAAGGTGGCCCAGAAGCAATTGATCGTGTCTTAACCCGTTATCTAGCGTGGGAGGGCGACGAGGCAATTCCGGTCTGGCTTGATTACCAATTTATAGCAGAGTCTTACAAGTAGGTTTTCACTATTAGCATTTCTCCCAAAACACGCATCCTGACACTGGGGGTGGGAGCCACGCTCTGCGGGGCGATGCGCCGCGAAGCGGCGCTGGGCTGCTCCCCAGGATCCAACGGTAGACAGCCAGAGCCATGGCCTCAGGCGTGGTGGAGCTCCTGTCCGCCGTCCGAGAAGGTCGGCGGGGTGTTGGCGCTGACGATCACGCACTCGGTCTCGCCCACGTTGCGGAAGCGGTGGGGCAGGCGGGAGTCGAAGTAGTAGGCGTCGCCCGCGCCGAGCACCGCGACCTCGCCGTTCACGGTGATCTCGACGGTCCCCGAGATCACCACCCCGCCTTCCTCGCCCTCGTGTTCCAGCATCTCCTCGCCGGTATCGGCACCGGGGGGGTAGCGCTCATGGATGATCGACATGCTGCGGTCGGGGCGCCTGGCCGCCACCAGCCGCCAGGAGAGGTAGCCGTCGCCGATCTCGGTGAGCTCGTCGGCCGGGTAGAAGGGGCGCGGCTGGCTCAGTTCGTCGCCGGCGAAGAAGGCGCTGATCGACACCGGCAGGGCATCGAGGATCTTCTTGAGCGAACTCACCGAGGGGCTGACGCTGTTCTGCTCGATCAGCGAGATGGTGCTGTTGGTGACGCCGGCGCGCTTGGCCAGTTCGCGCTGGGAGAGGCCGCGGGCGCTGCGCAACTGGCGCAGGCGAGCCCCTACATCGAATCCTTGCATCGGGTGTCCTGTCGACGGGGAAACTGTGGTCGTTGAAGATCCTTGACATCAATGATACCCCCTCGGTCGGCCGTCGATAAGCCGCCGTCTTGATCGGCATCAGAGGCGACGCCTGGCGGCATGGCACCGCCCGGTCGGCTCAGGCATCATGAGGGGCAGCAACTCTCGATAACGAACCCGGGGACAGCAGGAGAACCCATGATCACGCAAGGCGAGCTCAGTGGCCTGATCCTGGCCGGCGGCCAGGGGCGCCGCATGGGAGGGCGCGACAAGGGGCTCGAACCCTTCGCCGGGCGTCCGCTGGTCGCCCATGTCATCGCGCGTCTCGACGGGCGGGTGGCCCGGGTGATGATCAACGCCAATCGCCACCTCGACGACTACCGCACACTGGCCGATCGGGTGATCAGCGACGCCGAGGCGGGGTTCCAGGGGCCGCTGATGGGCATCTACAGTGGCCTGCGAGCCGCCGATACGCCCTGGCTGGTGGTGGTGCCCTGCGACAGCCCGGCGCTGCCCGATGACCTGGTCGCACGGCTGGTGGCCGGCATCGGCCAGGCCGATATCGCCGTGGCCCATGATGGCGAGCGACTGCATCCGGTGGTGGCGCTGATGCGCACCGACCTGGCCGACGACCTGGCCGCCGCCCTGACCGGGGGCGAGCGCAAGATCGACCGCTGGTACGCCCGCCATGCCTGGTGCGAGGTGGACTTCTCCGACTGCCCCGAGGCCTTCGCCAACCTCAATACCGACGACGAGAAGCGGCGCCTCGAGCAGGCCGTGTCGTACAAGGAGTCCCCGACCTCATGAGCCAGACCCGTCATGAGAGGCTGAGCCTCGACGAGCGCCTGCCGCTGCTGGGCATCGCCGCCTGGAGCGGCACCGGCAAGACGACCCTGCTCGAGCGGCTGCTGCCGCGGCTGGGCGAGCGCGGGCTGCGCGTCGCGGTGATCAAGCATGCCCACCATGGTTTCGACGTCGACCAGCCCGGCAAGGACAGCTATCGCCTGCGCCAGGCCGGGGCGATGCCGATGCTGGTCGCCTCCCGGACGCGGTTGGCGTTGATGATGGAGACCCCGGGCCGCGACGAGCCCGACCTGGAACAGCTGGTAGAGATGGTACGGCCCCAGGCGCCGGACCTGGTGCTGGTGGAGGGCTTCAAGGCCTGGCCGTTGCCCAAGCTGGAGCTCTATCGCCCCGAAGTCGGCAAGTCGCTGCGGGCGGCCGAGGATCCCTGGGTCAAGGCGGTGGCGAGCGATGCCGCCCCGCCGCTGCCCGAGGGCGTCGAGGCGCTGGACCTCAACGACCTCGAGGCCCTCACCGACTGGATCGCCACCTGGCCGTCGCGCTGGCCGGGGGAGCGGTTCCCGCGCGGGGTCGCGGAGGAGGCGGCGAGATGACGCTCTCCTGCTTCGATCTCGGCGAACGGATGCTTACGGTGGACGAGGCCGGCGCGGCTCTGGCCGAGCTGGTCGCCGGGCCCTTGCCGGCCGAATCGGTGGCCCTGGGTGCGCTGCACGGCCGGGTGCTGGCCGAGGCGATCGTCTCGCCCATCGACGTGCCCCAGAGCACCAACGCCGCCATGGACGGCATCGCCCTGGCCTGGCCGGAGGCGGGGCCCTGGCCCGAGTGCTGGCGGCGGGTCGGCCGGCTGTTCGCCGGGCAGCGCCGCGAGCCCCCGCTGGCGCCGGGCGAGTGCCTGGGTATCACCACCGGAGCGCCGCTGCCGCCGGGGGCGGACACCGTGATCATGAGCGAGCAGCTCGAGGTGCGCGGCGACGAGCGGGTGGTCGTCGAGCGCCCCGAGCGCGTCCGGCGCGGCCAGAACGTACGTCGGGCCGGCGAGGACATCGCCCGCGGCGCGCAGGCGCTGGCGGCGGGCACCCGGCTGTCGGCGGCCGAGCTCGGCCTGCTGGCCTCCCTCGGCCTGGCCGAGGCGAGGGTGATTCGCCGGCCGCGGGTCGCGATCTTCTCCACCGGTGACGAGGTCACCGCCCCCGGCGCGCCGCTGCCCCCGGCCGGCATCTTCGATGCCAACCGCTTCACCCTCCGCGGCCTGGTGGCGGAGCGGGGGGGCGAGGTGCTCGACCTCGGCATCCTGCCCGACGACCGGGACGCCCTGGTCGAGGTGCTGGGCGACGCCGCGGAGCGGGCCGACCTGGTGATCACCAGCGGTGGGGTCTCGGTCGGCGAGGCCGACTTCACCCGGGCGGCACTCGCCGAGATCGGCGAGCTCGGCTTCTGGCGCATCGCCATCCGCCCGGGGCGCCCGCTGGCCTGCGGTCGCCTGGGTGAGCGTGGCGTGCCCTTCCTGGGGCTACCCGGTAACCCGGTGGCGGTGATGGTCACCTTCCTGCAGTTCGTGGCCCCGCTGCTGGCCCGCCTGCAGGGGCGTGACGAACGCCACGCGACCCTCACCGCCCTGGCCGAGCATGAGCTCAAGAGCCGCATCGGGCGAGTCGACTACCTGCGCGGCGTCTACCGTGGCGACGAGCGGGGCCGGCTCACGGTCGCCAGCACCGGCGCCCAGGGCTCGGGCATCCTCTCTTCCATGGTCATGGCCAACTGTCTGATCGAGGTCGCCGCCGATCGCGAGGTCGCCGCGCCCGGCGAGGCCGTCACCATCCACCCCCTTCATCGACTTCCATGAGGCGCTTTCCATGTCCCTGACTCATCTCAATGCCCGCGGCGAAGCCCGTATGGTCGATGTCGCCGACAAGCCGGAGAGCCGGCGCGAGGCGAGTGCCTCCGGGCGTATCCGGATGCTGCCGGCGACCCTGGCGCTGCTCGCCGAGGGCGGCTTGCCCAAGGGCGACGTCCTGGCCACGGCGCGTATCGCCGGCATCCAGGCCGCCAAGCGAACCCATGAGCTGATCCCCCTGTGTCACGCCCTGGCGCTGTCGAAGGTGGCCGTCGATTTCCGGCTCGACGAGGCCGCCTCCTGCGTCGAGGTCACCGCCACCTGCCGGCTCAACGGCCGTACCGGGGTGGAGATGGAGGCCCTGACCGCCGTCTCCGTGGCCTGCCTGACGCTGTACGACATGTGCAAGGCAGTGGACAAGGAGATGGAGATCGGCGACATCCATCTCGACGCCAAGAGCGGCGGCCGGTCCGGGGACTATCGCCGTGCCCGGGACACCGTCGTGCCGGCCGCTCCCATCGTCACCGGCGAAGGCAGTGGCGGCGAGGTGTCGGTAGGCAACCGCTGCGATATCGCCTCGCCCTGCGTGCGGGTCAAGTGCCTGGCCGAGCTGCGTGAGCGGCTCGGTGTCGACGACCTCTCGGTGCCGTTCGACAGCCTGCCGAGCGCCGACGTGGCCGGCCTCAAGGCGGCCCTCAAGGCGCTCGATCCGCGCTTCTCCCGGCTCGAGGAGGGGCGGGTGCTGTGCGCGGTCAATCAGGTCATGGCCGCCGACAGCACGCCGATCACCAACGAGGACGAGGTCGCCTTCTTTCCCCCGGTGACCGGAGGGTGAGCATGATTCGCGTTCAGGAGGCGCCCTTCGATGTGGGCGTCGAACAGCAGGCCCTGCTGGCCGGGCGCACCGATATCGGCGCCGTGGTCAGCTTCACCGGACTGGTGCGTGACTTCAATGAAAGGCCGGAGGTGACGGCCCTGACCCTCGAGCATTACCCCGGCATGACCGAGGCGGCGCTGGGCGATATCGTGCAGGAGGCCGAGACGCGATGGCCCCTCGATGGGGTGCGGGTGATCCACCGAATTGGACGACTCGCCCCCGGAGACCCTATCGTGTTGGTAGTGGTCGCCAGTGCCCATCGGCGCGCCGCCTTCGAGGCCTGCGACTTCATCATGGATTACCTCAAGACCCGCGCTCCGTTCTGGAAGAAGGAACACGCCACCGACGGCGACTACTGGGTAGCCGAGCGTGACTCGGACCACACGGATGCCCGCCGCTGGGAGAAATGACCATGGCTCTACCCGATGAGCTGATCGACGATTTTGGAAGGCGGGTGCGTTACGTACGCATCTCGGTCACCGATCGCTGTGATTTTCGCTGCGTCTACTGCATGAGCGAGGAGATGACCTTCCTGCCCCGTGCCGAGGTGCTCACCCTGGAGGAGCTGGCCCTGGTGGCCCGCGCCTTCGTCGAACTCGGGGTGGAAAAGGTGCGCCTGACCGGCGGCGAACCCCTGGTGCGCCGCGATATCGACCGCCTGGTCGAGGATATCGGTGCCTTGCCGGGGCTCAGGGACTTCGCCATGACCACCAACGGGGCGGCCCTGCGCAAGTACGCCCATCGGCTGCGCCGGGCCGGGCTAAAGCGGCTCAATATCAGCCTCGATTCCCTGGACCCGGAGCGGTTCCGGCGCCTGACCCGTACCGGCGACCTGGCCAAGGTGATCGACGGCATCCATGCCGCCCGGGATGCCGGCTTCGATCGCATCAAGCTCAATGCCGTCGTGCTCAAGGGGCGCAACGACGATGAGGTGATCGACCTGGTCGATTTCGCCCGACGGGAAGGGCTCGACATCAGCTTCATCGAGGAGATGCCACTCGGGGACGTCTCGGATCACGGTCGGGACGAGACCTACTGTTCCAGCGACGACGTGCAGGCGCTCATCGAGTCCCGCCACGCGTTGATCCCCACCACCGAGAGCACGCTCGGCCCCTCACGCTATTTCCGCATGGGCGACAGCGACTCCCGCGTCGGCTTCATTTCGCCCCACAGCCATAATTTCTGCGCCACCTGCAACCGGGTTCGGGTGACCGTGGAAGGGCGCTTGCTGCTCTGTCTCGGCAATGAGCACTCGGTGGACCTGAGGGCGGTGCTGCGGCGTCACCCGGGTGATATCGACGCCCTGAAGCAATGTATCGTCGAGGCCATGCCGCTCAAGCCCGAACGCCATCATTTCACGACCGACGGCGATGTCCAGGTGGTGCGCTTCATGAACATGACCGGCGGCTGAACGTCGAATTCACTCGCGTCCCCTTTCCAGACGGCGCCAGGATGGCGCCGTCTTCGTGTCGGGATCCTGCGGGTGAGTCGAGGTGTTTGTGGTACTGTTCGGTGAAAATAATTGCATGTATTTTCTTGCCAAGACCCGAAGTCTGCATATACTTTTGACGTACAGTGTCATGAGTAACCGTTTCATTAATTCGGCATGGAGGGGGCCAATGTCCAGCGAATCCCTGGAGCGCATCGCTCGAAACAAGAACGTGGCTCGCGCCGCGGCACGCCAGTTGAGCATGGAACAGCTCCACAAGCTGGCAGAGGTGATCGGTGAGGTCATCGAGCAGAAGAAGGACGAAGAGTTGCAGCGTCAGGAAGAAGAAGCCCAGAAAGAGCGCAAACTGGCCGAGATTCGCGAGGCGATCAACGATGCCGGTCTTTCGCTCGATGACCTGGTGTCCGAACAGCCTCGTCGCAAGCGCGGTCGTCCACCCAAGAACGCCAGCAAGGCAAACAAGGCAGGCAAGGCATAAGCACGTCACAAGAGATGTCGTGTACGACATCGCCTCGATCGGCAAGGGTCGAGGGAACGAGCCAGCAAGCGCATGGCATGATGATGGAGAGGCGAACCTTCGGGTTCGCCTCTCCTTTGTGGGCGTCACCCGGGGGCGGGCCGCCGGCACGCTCAGTCGAGGTCGCTGAAGCTGGGGGCCTCCACCGCCAGGATCTGCAGGTGAATTTCCGGAACGCGGCGCAGATGATCGGCGAACCAGGCCAGCAGTCTGGGCTGCAGCGCCAGGCGCAGTTCGGCCAGGGTATCGGCTCTCGTTTCGGCCAGCTGGACGTCGAGCCAGTCGGCGAAGGCGTCCTCATCGAGGTGGCTCATCTGGCTGGTATCGAGCATCAGCCGGCCGATACGGGTCCAGCCGCGCTCCTCGGTGGCCGTCACCGATAGCGCCAGATAGAGACTGCCGTGGCGCGACCGCGGGCCGCCTGTGGCACCGAGTCCCGGCAACGGCGTCACGGCGTTCTGGCTGACGATGCAGGGCGGCTGAGGATGCCGTACCTCCAGGCTCAGGCCGTCGCCATCCAGGCGGATCAGGTCGCCGTTGGTCGGGATCAGCGGGGAGCGGATCCCCAGCGACTCGGCAAGTCGCTGGTGGTCCTGCTGGTGACGTGGCTCGCCGTGCACCGGCAGCAGGTGGCCGGGCTTCACCCAGCCGTAGAAGGTGCGCAGTTCGTCCTGGGCGGGGTGCCCGGAGGCGTGCAGCTCGGGGTGGTTGAACTCGTCGAGCAGCGCGACGTCGAGGCGCCTGAGCCCGGCCTTGAGGCGTTCGATCAGCAGTTCATTGCCGGGAATCGCCTTGGCCGAGAAGATCACGCTGTCACCGTGACCCAGTTCGAAGGTCGGGTGGCGTCCCTTCGCCAGGCGACTGAGCGCCGCCCGGGGCTCCCCCTGGCTGCCGGTGGCGATCACCAGCACCTCCTCCGGAGGCAGGTAGCCCAGGTCGGTCACCGGCACCAGCGGCGGGAAGTCATCGAGATAGCCGAGCCCGCGAGCCACCCCCACCATGCGCTCCATGGAGCGCCCCATCAGGCTGACCCGACGGCCGCAGCGCTGCGCGGCGCGGCCGATGGCCAGCACCCGGGCCAGGTTGCTGGCGAAACAGGAGACCACCACGCGGCCCTCGCAGCGGGCGATGGCGTGTTCCAGCGCCACGGCAACCTCGCCTTCGCTGCGCGAATGGCCGGGCAGGGGCGCATTGGTCGAGTCGCCCACCACCAGGTCCACCGGGGCAATGGC
The DNA here is from genome assembly GCF_059509875.1 of Halomonas sp. LMYGS-3. Taxonomy (NCBI): domain Bacteria; kingdom Pseudomonadati; phylum Pseudomonadota; class Gammaproteobacteria; order Oceanospirillales; family Halomonadaceae; genus Halomonas; species Halomonas sp. LMYGS-3. The sequence continues at coordinate 77,549 of NZ_JCAKFQ010000015.1, forward strand.
CCGGAAGGTCGAGGCCGAGACCGGCGAACCGATCAGCGGCTCGGGGTCGAGCTTCCAGTCGCCGGTATGCAGTACCCGGTGCTCGCCGGCGGCGATCAGCACGGCACAGCTCTCGGGAATCGAGTGCGTCAGCGGCAGGTAGCGCAGGGTGAAGGGGCCGGCCTCGAGGGCCTCGCCGGGGTCGATGATCCGGATGGCGTCGGTGGTGAGCCCGCGCTCGATGAACTTGGCGCGCAGCAGGCCCGCGGCCAGGGGCGTGGCATGGATCGGGCAATCCCACCGGGGCCAGAGCCAGGCGGCGGCACCGATATGGTCCTCGTGTCCGTGGGTGATGATCAGCGCCCGGGGCGTGATGCCGAGCGTCATCAGGGCGTCCAGGTTGGGTACCTGCAGCGGGCTGTCGGGCAGGTCCTGGCGGATCATCATGCCGCAGTCCACCGCGACCCACTGTGATTCGAAGCCGTAGAGACTCAGGTTCATGCCGATCTCGCCGCAGCCGCCGAGGGGCAGGAAGTGCAGGGGAGGGCGGCGGCGAGGACGAATCTGGACACGAGGCTGGGGCATCGGGGGAGTGCAAACCGTGGAGAGTATGCGCTTCACTATACGGGATCGTCGCCGAGGGCCACAATGAAGCGCCCGCGGCCGTGCCCGCGGCGGCGGCTTTCGCTACAATGCCGTCCTTTACCAGTGGTTCCCGACTAGCGACGGTCATTCGATGTCACACTACTATCGCCTGGTGGTCTCCTGCCCCGACCGCGTGGGGATCGTCTCCCGGGTCTCCGGTTTCATCGCCGGCCATGGCGGCTCCATCACCGAGGCCAGCCAGCACTCCGACCTGGAGGCCGGCCGCTTCTTCATGCGTTACGAGATCCTCGCCGACTCCATCGGTATGCCACCCCAGGCCCTGCGCGAAGCCTTCGCCCCCATCGCCGCCGAGTTCGACATGCAGTGGGCACTGACCGATACCCGCCACCGCCCGCGGGTGGTGCTGATGGTGTCCCGGGAGTCCCACTGCCTGGTCGACCTGCTCTACCGCTGGACGGCCGGTGAGCTCGACTGCGACATTTCCGGCGTGATCTCCAACCACGAGGACATGCGCGGGCTGGTGGAGTGGCACGGCATTCCCTACCACCACGTGCCGGTGCCCGCCGGTGACAAGGCCGCGGCCTTCGCCGAGGTGGAGCGCCTGGTGGAGGAGGCCCGCGCCGACAGCGTGGTGCTGGCCCGTTACATGCAGATCCTGCCGCCGGCGCTCTGCGAGCGGTATGCCGGCCGGGTGATCAACATCCACCACAGCTTCCTGCCGTCCTTCGCCGGGGCCAAACCTTACCACCAGGCCTACGAACGCGGCGTGAAGCTGATCGGCGCCACCTGTCACTACGTCACCGAGGAACTGGATGCCGGGCCGATCATCGAACAGGACATCCATCGGGTCAGCCACTGCCATACCCCGCATGACCTGGTGCGCTTCGGCCGCGACGTCGAGAAGGCGGTGCTCGCGCGCGGGCTGCGCTGGCACCTGGAGGACCGGGTGCTGATCCACGGCAACAAGACGGTGGTGTTCGCCTGACGGAGAGCCACGATGTCGTTCGCCGCACTCGTGATCTCGCCCTGGCTGCTGCTGGTCGCCACCCTGATGTCGCTGGGGGCGGTCGCCCTGGCGCTGGCCCAGCCCCCCTGGCAGGCATTGTTCGCCGACCATGCCCTGCAGCACCGCTGGCTGGCCGCCACCGTGGCGGTGCTGCTGATGTGGCAACTGCGCGCCCAGGCGGTCGACTGGCTGACCCTGCATCTGATGTTCACCGCGCTGTTGACCCTGCTCTTCAAGGCACCGCTGGCGCTGCTCTCCTGTCTGCTGGTCAACCTGGCGATGGTTGGGCTGGGGCGGGTCGCCTGGCCGCTGCTCGGGGTCAACCTGCTGGTCACCGGGGTGGTCCCGGCACTGGTGATGGTACTGGTCTGGCGGCTGGTCGACCGGCACCTGCCGGACAACCTGATGGTCTTCCTGTTCGTCTGCGGCTTCTTCGGCACGGCGCTCGCCACCCTGGCGGCGGGGCTCTCGGCGGTGGGGCTGATGGCGCTCGGCGCGAGCGACCCCGAGGTCATGCACCAGGCGCTGGAGTACGCCCGCTTCCTGCCGCTGCTGATGCCCTCCGAGGCCTTCATCACCGGGATGCTGCTGAGCATCCTGATGGTCTACCACCCGAGCTGGGTAGCGACCTTCAACGCTCACCGCTATATCGACACCAAGTAGTCAGCCCCGGCGTCGAGGCTGGCGCCGCTTCGCGCCGCCATCGCCCCCTGTGGGAGCTTGGCTCCGCCGAGCGATTGGCGCCGCAGGCGCCCGGTGGTAGCTGCCAACGGGGCCGATGACTGCCCAGCGCCGCTTCGCGCCGCCATCGCCCTCTGTGGGAGCTTGGCTCCGCCGAGCGATTGGCGCCGCAGGCGCCTTGGCGGTGGCCGCCAACGGGGCTGATGACCGCCCAGCGCCGCTGCGCGCCACCATCGCCCCGCAGAGCGTGGCTCCCACAAGGCCACCATCGCCCTCGGTGGGAGCGTGGCTCCCACAAGGCGCCCATCCTCTCAGATCGGCAGGGCCAACTGGCGACGCTCGGCCTCCGGCACCAGCCGGGCGCCGACGCCGAGCAGCCGCACCGGGCGGTGGCCCCTGGCCCAGGCCTGCTCGAGCAGGCGGGCATAGCTCTGCGCGGCAGGGGCGAGGCCACGGCTCTCCAGGGTGGTGAGGCTGAAATCGTTGAAGCGCACCTTGACGAAGACCCCCGCCAACGGCGGGTGACCATGACGGGCCAGGCGTGCCTCGAGTCGCTCGCACAGCGGCACCAGGGCCGCCCGGCAGCTGTCCAGGTCCGGCAGGTCGCGCTCGAAGGTGGTCTCGGCGCTGATTGACTTGCGCTCCCGCTCGATGCGCACCGGACGCTCGTCGATGCCGCGGGAGAGTTCGAACAGCCGCTGGCCGAACTTGCCGAACTCGTCGAGCAGGCGCTCCAGTGGCAAGGCGCGCAGTTCCTCGCAGGTGGTGATGCCCAGGGCGGAGAGCCGGGCCCCGGTGGCCGGGCCGACGCCGTGCAGCTTGGTGACCGGCAGGGAGCGGACGAAGTCGTCGACCCGCGCCGGCGGGATCACCGTGAGGCCGTCGGGCTTGTCCCAGTCGCTGGCGATCTTGGCCAGGAACTTCGACGGCGCCACGCCCACCGAGACGGTGATGCCGGTACGGGCCAGGCACTCCTGCTTGAGCCAGCGCGCCATCCAGGTGGCGCTGCCGGAGAAGCGTTCGACCGCGGTGACGTCGAGGAAGGCCTCGTCCAGCGAGAGCGGTTCCACCAGCGGGGTGAGTTCGTGGAAGATCGCCTGGATCCGGCGCGACACCTCCCGGTAGCGCTCGAAGTCGCCGGGCAGCAGGGTCAGCTGCGGGCAGAGCCGCAGCGCCCGAGCGGTGGGCATCGCCGAATGGATGCCGAAGGCCCGTGCCGGGTAGTTGCAGGTGGCGATCACCCCGCGCTTCTCGCGGCTGCCACCGATCGCCAGCGGGATGTCGCGCAGGCGGGGATCGTCGCGCATCTCCACCGCGGCATAGAAGCAGTCGCAGTCGGCGTGAAGGATCTTGCGCTCAGCCGAGGGCCTGGCCATTACCACCGCGGATCACCCCAACCCCGATACCTTCGATCTCCAGCTCATGATGGCGCAGGTCGACCTCGATGGGCGCGAAGTCGGGGTTCTCGGCCAGGAGCGTGACCCGATGCCCGTGGCGATGGAAGCGCTTCACCGTGACCTCGTCCTCGAGGCGGGCGACCACGATCTGGCCGTCGCGTACCCGGTCGGTGCGGTGCACGGCCAGCAGATCGCCCTCCAGGATGCCCACGTCCTTCATCGACAGACCACGCACCTTGAGCAGGTAGTCGGCACGGGGGGTGAAGTACTCCGGGGCGAGGGGGCAGTAGCGGTCGATATGCTCGGCGGCAAGGATCGGGCTGCCCGCGGCCACCTCGCCGATGATCGGCAGCCCCTGGGTGGCGGCCTCCTCGCCGTCCGGGGCCTCGGGCTCCTGGGCGGGCAGGCGGATGCCGCGGGAGGTGCCGGGGATCATGCGGATCACGCCCTTGCGCTCGAGTGCCCGCAGGTGCTCCTCGGCGGCATTGGGGGAGCGGAACCCCAGGGCACGGGCGATCTCGGCACGGGTCGGCGGGTAGCCCAGCTCGTTGATGGTCTTGACGATGAAGTCGTGGACGTTCTGCTGGCGCGGGGTCAGGGGGCGTGTCATACGGCCTCCGGTGTGGCGGTGGGGGGCGAGCGGGACTCCGGATCGCCCATTCATTGGTCAAGTATACAGCATGGAAGTTCATCCAGTAAAAGCCCGACATGCCGGGCGCGCGTTTGAAACACCGGTCGTCGGTTTAGGATTGAGGGGGGGGGCTCGGCTGACGTACAATCCTGTCACGTTTAAAACAACTGTTTCCAACCAGGTGTCATCGCTCATGGCCCAGACCGATACCGTCACGCGGATCCTCGATACCGCCGAGGTACTGTTCGCCGAGCGCGGCTTCGCCGAAACGTCGCTGCGCAACATCACCAGCAAGGCCAGGGTCAACCTGGCGGCGGTCAACTACCATTTCGGCTCCAAGAAGTCGTTGATCCAGGCGGTCTTCTCACGCTATCTGGACCCCTTCACCGAGCGCTTCCACCTCGCCCTGGACGAGCTCGAGGCCCGCTACGCCGGGCAGGTGATCCCCCTCGAGGCACTGCTCGAGACCATGGCCCGCACCGTGCTCGAGGTGCCGGCCGAGCGCAACAGCCTCAAGGTGTTCATGCGGCTGCTCGGGCTCGCCTACAGCCAGGCCCAGGGGCACCTGCGCCGCCATATCCAGGAGGAATACGGTAGCGTCTTCACCCGCTTCACCGAGCTGGTGCGCCTGGCCACCCCGGAGCTGCCGGATGCCGAACGCTTCTGGCGCCTGCACTTCGTGCTGGGCACCGTGATCTTCACCCTCTCGGGGCTGGATGCGCTGCGCGACATCGCCGAGAAGGACTACGGCGAGCATGTCTCGGTGCGCGACCTGATCCGACGCCTGCGCCCCGTGGTGGTCTCGGCGATGAATGCGCCGCTGCCCGAGCTCGCCCAGTCCAGGGCCGAGGCGAGCTGATGCGTACCCCGCGGCTCGACGCGCTGCCGCCCGAGCGGGAGTGCTGGCTCGAGATCGACACCGCCGCCCAGCGGCTGGTGGTGTGGCGGGGGCGGGAGTCGCGCGGCGTCTACCCGGTCTCCACCGGGGTGGCCGGCACCGGCCAGCGCGATGGCAGCGGCCAGACCCCGCTGGGCTGGCACTACGTGCGGGCCGCCATCGGCGACGGCCAGCCGCCCGGCGCGGTGTTCCGTGGCCGTCGCCCCACCGGCGAGGTGTTCTCCCCGGCGCTGGCCGCCGCCTACCCTGGCCGCGACTGGATCCTGACCCGTATCCTCTGGCTGTGCGGCCTCGAGCCCGGCCACAACCGTGGGGGTGACGTCGACTCCCAGCGCCGCTATATCTATCTGCATGGCACGCCGCCCGACCAGCCGATGGGCGAGCCCCGCTCTCATGGCTGCATCCGCCTGCGCGACGCCGACCTGCTGGCCGTCTTCGCGCTGGCCGTCCCCGGCACACCGGTCTGGCTCCACGACTGAGCGGAGCCTCCAGGGCAATCGCCGCAGGACATGGCGAGGGGCGCCGGGTACAAGTCGATGAGGAAGTCGGCCTGCCATCCCCTTGGCTGAGCCACCCGCTCGGCTGTCCCGGCGGGCGACTTTGTTCTAGAATCTGCCCCCTTCCACGTCAAGGAGCATGACGATGACCCAGACCCTCGGCCCGGTGATGCTGGATCTGGAAGGGCCTCACCTGACGCGTGACGAGCGCAAGCTGCTCGCCCGCCCCGAGGTCGGCGGCGTGATCCTGTTCGCCCGCAACACCGAGTCGGCCGACCAGGTGCGCGCGCTGTGCAGCGAGATCCGCCGGGTCCGGCCCGAGCTGCTGCTGGCCATCGATCAGGAGGGCGGCCGTGTGCAGCGCCTGCGCGAGGGCGTCACCCGGCTGCCCGCCATGGGACGGCTGGGGCGCGACTTTCCCGCGCTGCCCGAGGTCACCGTGCGGCTCTGCCAGGACGCCGGCTGGCTGCTGGGCATGGAGATGGCGGCCTGTGGCCTCGACCTCAGCTTCGCCCCGGTGCTGGATGTGGACAGCGGGCGCTCCACGGTGATCGGCGACCGCAGTTTCTCCGCCGACCCCCAGGCTGTGGCGGCGATGGGCGGGGCCTTCGTCGACGGCCTGCACGAGGCCGGCATGGTGGCGGTGGCCAAGCATTTCCCCGGCCATGGCGGAGTAGTGGCCGACTCCCACCATGCATTGCCCAGCGACGAACGGCCGCTCGCCGAGCTGCGTGGCCACGACCTGATCCCGTTCGCCGCCCTGGCGTCACGACTCGACGCCGTGATGCCGGCCCATGTGGTCTATCCCGCCTTCGACCCGCGCCCGGCTGGTTTCTCCCGCGCCTGGCTGGGGATGCTGCGCGAGAGCCTGGGCTTCAAGGGCGTGATCTTCTCCGACGACCTGAGCATGGCCGGCGCCCGAACGGCCGGCTCCCCCGCCGAGCGGGCCCGGGCGGCCCTGGAGGCCGGCTGCGACATGCTGCTGGTGTGCAACGACCGCGCCGCGGCGCTGGAGGTGCTCGACGCCTGCCAGGGGCAGGTCGCACGGCGCGTGATGAAGCTGCGCTACGGCCGCGCCCGACCCGATCTCGCCGCCCTGGGGGCGCTCTCCCGCTGGCGCCGTGTGCATGCCCGCCTCGAGGCCATGGCGTCCCATTGAGGCCGTTCGCCTCTCGTTTTCTCCCGACACGTTCTACCCTTACAAGCCGACTGCGAGCCGATATCCGATGCCCAAACTCGACGCCGATTTCCACCCGTCGCTGGCCGACATGCGCGACGTCATGGACAACGCCGACTGTCTGATCTCCCAGGAGGAGGTCGAGCGCGCCCTGGACCGCATGGCCGACGAGATCACCCGCGACCTCGGCGACAAGCTACCGGTCTTCTGCTGCGTGATGAACGGCGGCCTGATCACCACTGGCCACCTGCTGACCCGGCTCGGCTTCCCGCTCGAGGTCGACTACCTGCACGCCACCCGCTACCGCGGCGGCATTCGCGGCGGCGAGCTGTTCTGGCGCGTCTCGCCGGAGGTGCCCATGGCCGGTCGTCACGTGGTGATCGTCGACGACATCCTCGACGAGGGCGCGACGCTCGCCGCCATCCTCGACTACTGCCGCGAGGCGGGGGCGGCGAGCATCGCCACCGCGGTACTGGTCGACAAGCAGCACGAACGCAAGGCGGTGCCCGGGCTCAAGGCCGACTACTGCAGCCTGGAAGTGGTCGACCGCTATGTCTTCGGCTTCGGCATGGACTACAAGGGCTACTGGCGCAACGCCCCGGGGATCTTCGCCCCGAAGGGGTTGTGACCGCCCCTTCGGGGCTCCGGGGCGTAGCCCCGGTCAGAGCCCCAACTCATGGGTGGCTTCCTCGCGCATCTTGAACTTCTGGATCTTGCCGGTGACCGTCATCGGGAACTCGTCGACGAACTTCACGTAGCGCGGCACCTTGTAGTGAGCGATCTTGCCCTTGCAGAAAGCCTTGAGCTCGTCGGCGGTGAGCGACTCGCCTTCGCTCAGCTTGACCCAGGCCATCACCTCCTCGCCGTACTTCTCGTCGGGCACGCCGATTACCTGGACGTCGGAGATCGCCGGGTGGGTATAGAGGAAGTCCTCGATCTCGCGGGGATAGATGTTCTCGCCGCCGCGGATGATCATGTCCTTGATGCGGCCGACGATGGCCACGTAGCCCTCGTCGTCCATGGTCGCCAGGTCGCCGGTGTGCATCCAGCCGGCGCCGTCGATCGACTTGGCGGTCGCCTCCTCGTTCTCCCAGTAGCCGAGCATCACGCTGTAGCCGCGCGTGCACAGTTCGCCGGTCTCGCCACGGGGCACCACGGCGCCGGTCTCGGGGCTGACCAACTTGACCTCCAGGTGGGGATGGATGGTGCCCACCGTGGTCACGCGCTTCTCGAGCGGCGCGTCGGTCTGGGTCTGGAAGCTTACCGGGCTGGTCTCGGTCATGCCGTAGCAGATGGTGACCTCCTGCATGTGCATGCGCTCGATCACCTTGCGCATCACCTCGATGGGGCAGATCGAGCCGGCCATGATGCCGGTGCGCAGGCTGGAGAGGTCGTAGCTTGCGAAGTCGGGGTGCTCGAGCTCGGCGATGAACATGGTCGGCACGCCGTACAGGGCGGTGGCGCGCTCCTCGGCCACGGCGCGCAGGGTCGCCTCCGGGTCGAAACCGTCACCGGGATAGATCATGGTGGCGCCGTGGGTCATGCAGCCGAGGTTGCCCATCACCATGCCGAAACAGTGATAGAGCGGTACCGGGATCACCAGGCGGTCCTGCTCGCTGAAGCCCATGGTGCGGGCGACGAAGAAGCCGTTGTTGAGGATATTGTGGTGCGACAGCGTCGCACCCTTGGGGGCGCCGGTGGTGCCGGAGGTGTACTGGATATTGATCGGCTCGTCGAACTGCAGGGTCGCCTGGAGCTCGGCCAGCCGCTCGGCGGAGACCTTGCCGGCGTAGGCCAGCAGCCCCTGCCAGCTGAGCATGCCGGGCAGCGCGCGGTCGGCGTCGAGGCAGACCACCCGCTTCAGCTCGGGCAGCCTGGCACAGGAGAGGGTGCCTGGGGCCTTCTCGTCCTTGAGCTCCGGAGCCAGCTCTTTATTGAGCTCCGGGGCCAGCTCTTTATTGAGCTCCGGGGCCAGCTCCGCCAGGGTCGCCACATAGTCGGAGCTCTTGAAGGCGCCCTGCAGGATCAGGGTGGAGGTACCGGACTGCTTGAGGGCGTATTCGAGCTCGTGGGTGCGGTAGCTGGGGTTGATGTTGACCAGGATGGCGCCGATCTTGGCCGTGGCGAACTGGGTGATGGTCCACTCGGCGCAGTTGGGCGACCAGATGCCGACCCGTTCACCCTTGCTCACGCCGACTGCCAGCAGGGCGCGGGCCGCCTGATCCACTGCCAGTTGCAACTCGGCCCAGGTGTAGCGCAGGCCCTGGTGCAGGCTGAGCAGGGCGTCACGATCGGGGACGCGGGCGACGGTGTCGTCGAAGCAGTCGCCGATGGTCTGGCCCTTCAGGGGCGTGTCGCTGATGCCGCTGACATAACTGATCGGAGTGTGTTGGCGTGTCATGTTACCCGTCTCTTGTTGTTGCAAGTGGTGTTGCAAAGGGATGGCAGGCGCTCCGCTAGCGTTCGACCGACGCCGTCTCCAGGCTGGCCAGGACCTCTCGGGCACGGCTCTCGACGTCGTCGAGCTCGCGGTGCATCAGGCGGATGTCCTCGAGTTGGCGCTCCAGGTTGGCCCGCTTGTCGGCCAGGATCTCGAGCAGGCGCTTGAGCTGGCGCGCGTTACCGTCGGGCATGGCGTCGTACATCTCCACCACCTCACGGATCTCGGCCAGCGAGAAGCCCAGCCGCTTGCCGCGCAGGGTGAGCTTGAGACGCACTCGATCCTTCTCGTGATAGATGCGGGTCTGGCCACGGCGCTCCGGTGCCAGCAGGCCCTCCTGCTCGTAGAAGCGGATGGTGCGTGGCGTCACCTCGAACATCCGGGCCAGCTCGCCGATCGTAAAAGTACGACACTGCCGAGGCAGGCCGACGTTGGCGGGATCCGTAGGGTCCGATGTGCGCTTGTTCATGGGCGTCTTCCTTATGCTGGGCGGGTCGTGTCGCGATGGCCGCCGCGTACTCGCAACACTAGCCGAGGTTTACGTTAACGTAAAGTGCTTGTCGACCAAGGGGTGATGTGTGATAAAACCTAGCAAGTGCTAGGTTGGTACCAGGCCGGCACGCACGCCAACCACTCATTGCCGAGACGAGGATACCTCCATGGACTTTTCCCTGACCGATGATCAGAAGGCGCTGACCCAGGCGGCCGCCAACTTCGCCAGGGCCGAGATGGCCGATCACGCCGCCGAGTGGGACGCGACCTCCCACTTCCCCATCGATGTCATTCGTCGGGCCGGTGAGGCGGGGTTCCTCGGCATCTACATTCCCGAGGAACGCGGGGGCCTGGGGCTCTCGCGGCTCGATGCCTCGCTGATCTTCGAGCAACTCTCCCAGGGCTGCATCTCTACCACCGCCTATCTTACCATCCACAACATGGTCGCCTGGATGGTCGCCAGCTGGGGTAACGCGGCCCTGCGCGAACAGTGGGTCGACCGTCTGGTCGCCGGCGAGTGCCTGGGCTGCTACTGCCTCACCGAGCCGGGTGCGGGCTCCGATGCCGCCAGCCTGCGCACCAAGGCGGTGAGGGACGGCGACGAGTACGTCATCAGCGGCTCCAAGATGTTCATCTCCGGCGCCGGCGCCAACGACGTGCTGGTGGTGATGGCGCGTACCGGCGAGCCCGACAGCGGGGCGGGGGGGATCTCGGCGATCCTGGTGCCGGCCGATGCCGAGGGCATCGGCTACGGCAAGAACGAGGAGAAGATGGGCTGGAAGAGCCAGCCGACCCGCCTGGTCAGCTTCGACGGCGTGCGCGTGCCGGTGGGCAACCGCCTGGGCGCGGAGGGCGAAGGCTTCAAGCTGGCCATGAAGGGGCTCGACGGCGGCCGCCTCAACATCGCCAGCTGCTCGCTGGGGGCGGCCCAGCAGGCACTCACCCTGGCTCGTAACTACCTCGGTGAGCGCAAGCAGTTCGGCCGCGAGCTGTCGAGCTTCCAGGCGCTGCAGTTCAAGCTCGCCGACATGGCCACCGAACTCGTCGCGGCGCGGCTGATGGTGCGCCAGGCGGCCTGGCGCCTCGACCAGGGCGACCCCGAGGCCACCGCCCACTGTGCCATGGCCAAGCGCTTCGCCACCGACATGGGGTTCACCGTCTGCAACGAGGCCCTGCAGCTCCACGGCGGCTACGGCTACCTCAAGGAGTTTCCCCTGGAACGCATGGTGCGCGACACTCGGGTGCACCAGATCCTCGAGGGGACCAACGAGATCATGCGTGTCATCGTCGCCCGCCGGCTGCTGGCCGATGGGGTGGTCGAGTCGCTTCAATAGCCAACAGGAGAACGTTCGATGTCGGATCTAGCAGTGCTCTTCGACGAGCTGCCGACCCGGGACGGTGGGTGCATCGGGGTCGCCACCCTCAACGCCCCGAAGTCCCTCAACGCGCTGTCGCTGGAGATGATCCGTCAGCTCGAGGCCAAGCTCGAGGCCTGGGCGGTGGATCGCAGCGTGGTGGCGGTGTGGCTCGAGGGGGCCGGCGACAAGGCCTTCTGCGCCGGCGGCGACGTCGTCGCCCTCTACCGCTCGATGACCGAGGAGGGCGAGAATCGCGGCGCGGGCCGCGACAGCGTCTTCGCCGAGACCTACTTCAGCGCCGAGTACCGTCTCGACTACCGCATCCACACCTACCCCAAACCGCTACTGGTGTGGGGCGACGGCATCGTCATGGGCGGCGGGCTCGGCCTGATGGCGGGTGGTTCCCCGCGGCTGGTCACCGAGACCACCCGCATCGCCATGCCCGAGATCACCATCGGGCTATACCCCGACATCGGCGCCAGCTGGTTCCTGGGCCGCATGCCGTCCGGGGTGGGGGCCTACCTGGGGCTCACCGGTGCCCAGCTCAATGCCCGCGATGCCCTCGACCTGGGCCTGGCCGATCGCTTTATCCCCCGCGAGCGTCGCGAGGCACTGCTCGGTGCCCTCGAGGAGGCCGACTACGGCCAGCGTACACCCCGCGACCTGCGTGCCGGCGTCCAGGTGGTGCTCAACGACATGGAGGATCGCAGCCGGGCCCCCGCGGGGCAGGTATGGCCGCACCGGGACCACGTGCAGTCGCTGGTCGGCCGGGTGGACGCCGCCACCGCCGTCCGGCGCATCCTGCGCGACGAGACCGACGACGCCTGGCTTGCCGCCAACCGGGCTCGGCTCGCGGCGGGCTGTCCGATGAGCGCCCAGCTGGTGTGGCGCATGCTCGAGCGGCACGCTCACACCAGCCTGGCCGATGCCTTCCGTGATGAACTCAGCCTCTCGGTGCAGTGCTGCCGTCGGGGCGAACTCGTCGAAGGCGTGCGCGCCCTGCTGATCGACAAGGACAAGAGGCCCCGCTGGCGGCATGCGGATACGGCCAGCGTCCCCGAGGCGGATATCCTGGCGCTGATGACGCCGCTGTGGTCCGACGAGGCGCATCCGCTGCGCGATCTCGGCATGGGGCATCGTGTCGGCTGACACACGGCTCGACCCCTACAATGAATAATGAACAAGCCACGACGAACACGGGAGCAACGCCAATGAACATCGCCTTTATCGGCCTCGGCAACATGGGGGCGCCCATGGCCAGCAACCTGGTCAAGGCCGGCCATCGGGTCTGTGTCTTCGACCTGGTCGAGAGCGCCACCCAGGCCCTGGAAGCCGAGGGCGCGACACGCGCCGAGAGCGCCGCCGCCGCCACCCGGGGCGCCGAGGTGGTCATCTCCATGCTACCGGCCGGGGCCCATGTGAAGGGCCTCTACCTGGGGCGCGACGGGGCCGCGGGCCTGCTCGATGCACTCGAGGCCAGGCCGCTGATCATCGACGCCTCGACCATCTCGCCCGAGGATGCCCGGATCGTGGGGACCGCCGCCGCCGAGCGGGGCCTGACCTATCTCGACGCTCCGGTCTCCGGCGGCGTGGGCGGCGCCAAGGCCGGCACCCTGACCTTTATCGTCGGCGGCAGTGATACCGGCTTCGAGCAGGCCAAGCCGGTGCTCGAGGGCATGGGCAAGAACATCTTTCATGCCGGTGAGGTCGGCGCGGGCCAAGTGGCCAAGATCTGCAACAACATGCTGCTCGGCATCCTGATGTCGGGGACGGCCGAGGCCCTGGCGCTGGGCGTCAGGAACGGCCTCGACCCCGCGGTGCTCTCCGAGATCATGAAGCAGAGCAGCGGCGGCAACTGGGCGCTCAATGTCTACAACCCCTGGCCCGGCGTGATGGAAGGCTCGGCGGCCTCCCGCGACTACCAGGGCGGCTTCCTCACCGACCTGATGGCCAAGGACCTCGGCCTCGCCTGGGAGCTGGCACTGGGGTCGAAGTCGACCGTGCCCATGGGCTCCCAAGCGCGCAACCTCTTCGCCCTGCACAGCGCCCAGGGCAACGGCGGCCTGGATTTCTCCAGCATCCAGAACCTCTACCGTGCCGGCGAGGATCACTCCTAACCCTGCCTTGGTCAGCCCCCGGCCGAGTTGCCAGGCTTGTCATTGTGCACGGGGCGAGCGGATTCAATACCGCCGAGGGCTGGCCTTATAGGGGTGGGATATTGTTCCTTATCCCTAACGTGCTGCCATCGCCGAGAAATATTCGGGAATTGCCGGAGGTCAGGCTCCAGGTCGACCTGGATGGCGTGGGATGGCCCGGCGTAGCCGTTCCATGGCATTGCGGGCAGCCTCGACCACCCCAGGATGGTCCGTATGTTCTGACAGCCCATTACTGGCCTATCCTAAGTGATAAGAGATTCGGGTGTCCTTATTGCCGAGCACTGGGTGGCCAGCGTTGCGTGCCGGTTATGCCGGCGAGGTTTGAGCCAGAATTCGTTCTGGTACCGGGCCTGTCGAGAAGGGGCGCCGGCATTTGGCTCGACGGGAACCGGGGTGGTGATGAAAGGAGAAGAACCAGAAAAGATCATTCCGGAAGAACCCAGGGTATGGGTGTTTGCGCATCTCCTCGCTGCTTCGGAACTCTGGGGAGCTCGGCATCTGAAGCGTGTGCTTCGGTTTGTGTTCGTCGACATTGCGCCCGATGTACCCGCAGGGCTGAGCCGGAGTACCACGGGCCAGCTCGGATGGCAGGCCGGTGCCGTGGCCGCCCTCTGTACCTTTGCCCTGTGCCTGGTGGTGCCTGCCGTCTGGACTTATCAGGTGGGTACCTTTGCGGGTGGGCGGGAGGATGTCATCTATTTCTCCCGGGATTGGGTCAACCTGCTTCTCTATGCGTTGGTATGCCCGGCATATGTCGGCCTGGGGGTCTGGTTGTGGATCGTGGTGGTGAAGGGCGCCGCCGACGTGGGCAAGTGCAAGCAGAGCCTCACGGGAAACGAGGCCGAGAACAACAGGTCGTCACTTGTACGGATCTTTCTACTGTGCTTCATGATTCTGGCTATCGCGCTGTTTGCGATCTCGAACTACATCTACGAGATCAATGATACCGTCAGGGTGCCGGTGGATTACTGGTTTGTGGAAAGAACGGCAGAGGGCGTCAGAATCATGCAGGGGCTGGGTGTTTATTATTTCCTGCTGAATTTCCTGCTTCTCATCGTCACCTTGCTGAGTATCATGTTCTATATGATGGCCTTCTCGTCCATTTTCGTCATCGGCAGACTGCTGGATACCACCGAAACAGCCGAGTATGTAAAGTTCGAATGCCTGAGGGTCAGGTTGGCCTCCTTCACAGAGGCCTACATTCTGGCCAAGCTGCTCACCTTCTGCTACATGATAAACATCCTGCTCTGGAGCGCCTCGCCTCTAGGAGAGACGAACAATCTATGGGTGTCTGCACTGTTCGTGACATTGATCGGTGTGATCTTCGTCTCCTTGCCGAGATATTTCATCGAACTCCAGTGGTGCCGCTATCGCTGGCGAGTCTCGCCTGATAAGGCAGAGAATGTGGGCTACGAGGACATTCGCAGCTTCAAGGCCAAGCTGATGGCCACCTTGCTGGATACGCTCCTGATCAGTGGTTTCGCCATGAGTTTCTGGCTCGATTATCTTGGTGGCTGGATAGGTAGACCGTAAGGTCGGCTATTCCCGTTGTGCCTTTGCGGCTACCCCGACTTTTCGATCGAGCGGTTCGCCCTGGACTGGCCGCCCCAACCCCGGCGCGGGCAGGGGCAGGCACAGGCCCCCGGCATCGCCAGGCACTTCGATGACTGGGTGCTGCGCGATATCCTGCATTGAGCGAGGGGCCTTGCCGGTGGCGATGGTTGTTATCCTGTGCGCCATGGCGCACTACAGAGGAACACGGCGATGAGCTTTCACTCGATCAAGCGACTGGGCGGCCTGGTGCTGGGCGTCGGCCTGCTCGGTCTCGGTGGCTGTGTGGTAGTGGATGGCCCGCCCTATCCCGGCCACCGTGACGGCGGCTACTACGCGCCGGATGCCGGCATCCCCTAGGGGCACTTGCCGCCGCCGGGGGAGTGCCGGATCTGGTACCACGACCGCCGCCCGGGCCACCAGCCGCCGCCCGGCCCGTGCGGCGAGCTGCGCGCGCCACCATGTGCCGCGCGGCGCCAGCCTGATCCGTGGCTAGACCAACGGCTGGTGACCGCGGGCGGCGGGGCGACTCCCCCTCAGTGGGTTGGCCCAGGAGGATCCCGCCGAACTTATCGATGATGACGGCATGTTCGCTGAATAAAAGCGCCGAGGCCCGCCCCTATGGGGCAGACTCCAAGGCGTCGGCGGTCGGCCCGACTCCCGTCATTCACAGACCCGGTTGCGGCCGTCGTGCCGGGCGGTGTCGAGGGCGTGGTCGGCGCGCAGGTAGAGGGTTCGGGCGGTGTCGCCGGGCCGGTAACCGGCCAGGCCGATGCTCAGGGTGACGGGGGCGGGCGACCAGGGATGGCGTTCGACGGCCCGGCGCAGCCGTTCCATGGCATTGCGGGCGGCAGCTGGCCCGGAGTGGGGCATCAGCAGGACGAAGGCACCGTCGCCGGCGCGGGCGGCGAGGTCGTCGCGGCGCAGGGTGGCGCGCAGCAGGTCGGCGAAGGCCTCGAGGATCCGGTCGCCGTGGGGGCGGCCATGGCGAGCGTGGATCGTCGCGAAGTGGTCGATGTCGAGCAGTGCCAGGGTGAAGGCGCTGGCGGTGCTGTTGCGCTCGGTGGCGGCGAAGAGCAGGTCGAGGGTGTCGTCGAGACGGCGCCGGTCGGGCAGGCCGGTGAGCGGGTCGGTGGTGGCCCGCCGGTCGAGCCACTCCAGTTCGGCGCGGCGCCCTTCGAGCAGGTCCTTGAGGGTCTCGAGTTCGGCGATGATGGCGTCCTTCTCGCGCAGGGCGCGCTCGGTGGCCTGGTGCGCCGCGACCAGCTCGCGTTCGAGCCGATGCTTGCGCGGGATCGGTGTCAGGGCGAGCAGGGTGAGCGGGGCGCCCTGGTATGCCAGGGTGGTGGCGCTGCACACCACCGGCAGCGGCACTGCGTCGGGCAGGTCGAGCTCGAGGTGGATCTCGTCGGCGTGGCCCCGGTTGGCCAGGCGGAAGGCGAGCAGGCCGAGGTAGATCACTCGCGCCGAGGGGGTGAGCAGCTCGCTGGCGGGGCGGTCGAGCAGCGACTCGGCACGCTGCCCGTACCAGCCGGCGAAGGTGCGGTTGATCGCCAGGATACGGCCGGCGGCGTCGATCACCAGCTGGCCGTCGGGGGAGAGGTTCCACCAGTGGGCGAGGTCGTCCTTGTGGGGCATCATTGGGCACCAGGGTCAGCGGGCCGTCGGCGAGGGCAGGCGGGACTTCAGCGCCTGGGCCAGCCGCTCGGGGTCGGTGAGTTGCGGGTAGTGGCCGGCACAGTCGAGCAGCTCCAGTTCGCTCTCCGGCAGGTGGTGCTGCAGGTACTCGGCGGCGGCGAGCGGCACGATGGCGTCACGGGTCGTCTGCAGGACCACGCTGGGCACTGGCACGCGGGGCAGCAGGTGGCGGATGTCGTCGAGGAAGACGGCGCGGGCCAGGGGGCGCAGCACCGTGCGGTCGACGGCCAGCAGGCGCTGCTGCAGGTCGTGGTGCCAGCTCGGGGTGGCGGCATCGCCCAGGGCCACCGTCGAGAGGCTGTTGGCCCAGTCCAGGTAGTTCTGTTCCATCAGCGCCAGCAGGGCGTCGAGCTCCTCGGGGCGGTACCCGCCGCGGTAGTCGGGCGGGTCGTCGAGGTAGCGGGCCGAGCTGCAGAGCAGGAACAGCCGGCGGAAGGCGCGGGGACGGTCGATGGACGCCATCAGGCCGATGGTGCCGCCGATGGAGTGGCCGAGCAGCAGGGCGTCCTCGAGCTCGAGGGCGTCGCACAGGGCGACCAGGTCCTCGGCATGGCCCCGGGGGCGGGCGTGGCGCCCGGGCTCGAAGGCGCGGCGGTCGGAAGCGCCGAAGCCGGCCAGGTCGAACAGGATGACGCGGAAGTCGGCTTCGAAGGCGGGCACGATCCGGCTCCAGACAGTCTGGTCACAACCGAAGCCGTGGACCATCACCAGTGGCGTATTGCCCCGGCCGTGTTCGGTGACATTGAGCAGATGACGGATAGTGCAGGGCATGGCGATCCTTCGCTATTCCTGGGTGAGCCGTGTCTGATTGCAGCATAGCACCCTCGGAGGAGCCGGGGCCGGGGGGGGCACCTTGATCCATATCAGGCGGTTCGGGCCACGATCTTCCATACTGGCGGTGACTGCACGGGAGAAATGCCATGGTGGAACCCCTGGGGGTGGCGCAGGTGTACCGGACCTGCCCGGAAGAGGCCTTCGCCTTCGACGTGACCAGCGAGCTGGAGTCGCTGGATCTGCTCAGTGGCCATGACCGGGCGCGGGATGCCCTGAGCTTCGGCACGGCGATCAGAAGCGACGGTTTCAATTTGTTCGTGCTTGGCCAGCCGGGCCATGGCAAGCACTCGCTGGTGGGACGCTTTCTGACCGAGCGTTCGCGGGACGAGGCGCCGCCGCCGGACTGGTGCTACCTCTACAACTTCGACGACCCGGCCCAGCCCCGCCAGCTGGCGCTGCCGCCGGGGCTGGGCCGGCAGCTGCGCACCGACATCGAGGCGCTGGTGGACGAGCTGCGGCGGGCGATTCCCGCCGTGTTCGAGGGCGAGGAGTACCAGAACCGCCTGCACGAGCTGAAGCAGGCCATGGGCGAGCGCCAGAATGACGCCGTGGAGGCGGTTCGTCGCGAGGCCCGCGAGCACGACATCATCCTGCTCTCGACCCCCAACGGCTTCACCTTCGCCCCGGCCGACGGCGACAAGATGATGTCACCGAAGAACTACGAGGCACTGCCCAAGGACGATCGCGAGCGCATCGAGCGCACGGTGGAGATCCTGCAGCGCAAGCTGACCCAGGCGATCCGCCAGATGCCGCGGCTGGCCAAGGAACTGCGCGACCAGGTCAGGGCGCTCAACGAGGAGATGCTGCAGTCGGTGATCGGCACGCCGCTGGCCGAGCTCGAGGAGCGCTACGCCGACGAGCAGGGAGTACTGGACCATCTGGTGGCGATCCGCGAGGCGACCCTGCTGCACGTGGACTCCTTCCACGCCGAGGAACCGGACATTCCGCCCGAGGCGGTGTTCAGCCGCTTCCAGATCAACCTGCTGGTCGACAACGCCGACAGCGAAGGCGCGCCGGTGATGTACCAGGACCTGCCCAGCCACCAGCACCTGGTGGGACGTATCGAGCACCATGTGCACAACGGCACCCTGCTCACCGACTTCTCGCTGATCCGGGCCGGCGCGCTGCATCGCGCCAATGGCGGCTACCTGGTGCTCGACGCGCGCGGTGTGCTGACCCAGCCCGGTGCCTGGGAGACGCTGAAGCGCATCCTGCGTGCCGGCGAGATCCGCACCGAATCGCTGGAGCAGGCCTACGGGCTGATCAGCACCGTCACCCTGGAGCCGGAGCCGATCCCGCTGGACATCAAGATCGTGTTGCTCGGCGAGCGGCTGCTCTACTACCTGCTGTGCGAACACGACCCGGAGTTCCTCGAGCTGTTCAAGGTGCAGGCCGACCTCGAGGACGACCTCGACCGCGACGAGGCTCACCACGAGTTCTATGCGCGGATGATCGCCACCCTGGCGCGCGAGGCCGCGCTGCGCCCCCTCGACCGCAGCGGGGTGGCGGCGGTGATCGAGCGCGCCAGCCGCCTTGCCGACGACCAGCGCAAGCTCACCGCCCGCCACCGTGATCTCCACGACCTGCTGCTCGAGGCCGACCACTGGGCCGGCGAGGACGGCGTCACGGTGATCTCCCGGGCCCAGGTCGACAAGGCGGTGGCGCAGCAACTGTGGCGGGCCGGACGGATTCGCGAGCGCAGCCACGAGCAGATCACCCGCGGCACCCACATGATCGCCACCGAGGGCCGCGTGACGGGGCAAGTCAACGGCCTCTCGGTGCTGCAGCTCGGCGACTTCGCCTTCGGCCAGCCGACCCGCATCACCGCCACCGCGCGCCCCGGCAGCGGCCAGGTGGTGGACATCGAGCGCGAGTCGCGCCTCGGTGGCCGCATCCACTCCAAGGCGGTGATGATCCTGTCGCGTTACCTGGCCAATCGCTATGCGCTGGATCGCCCGCTCTCGCTCTCGGCGAGCCTCGCCTTCGAGCAGTCCTACGGCGGCATCGAGGGCGACAGCGCGTCGGTGGCCGAGGTGTGCGCGCTGGTGTCGGCCATCGGCGGGGTGCCGCTCGACCAGTCGCTGGCGGTGACCGGCTCCATCAACCAGCACGGCGAGGTGCAGGCGGTGGGCGGCGTCAACGAGAAGGTCGAGGGGTTCTTCGATGTCTGCCGGGCCCGGGGCGAGCTGAGCGGCCAGGGGGTGATCCTGCCGGCCGCCAATGTCGAGCACCTGATGCTCAACGATAAGGTACGCGAGGCCATGGCGGCGGGACGTTTCCGCGTCTATGCGATGCACCATGTGGACGAGGCGCTGGCGCTGCTCACCGGTCTCGAACTCGGCGAGGCCGACGAGCACGGCGACTTCCCCGCTGCGAGCCTGAACGGCCACGTGCAGGCGCGGCTGGCGGCCTTCCGTCGGGCGGTCAAGGCCGCCCGGGGCAAGCAGGAGGGCGACAAGGCCGAGGTGGCGAAGGACGAGGGTGGCAACGGAAATGGTGAGGAGAGCGATGATGAGCGATGAGACTAGCATGCCTCCCGAGGTGCCTGGCGGGCTGCCGGCGGCGGCGCGGGTGCTGGCATTGCTGGATGCCTCGCGCCAGAGCCTGGCGGCGCTCACCGCCGCGGTGGAGCTCGCCGCCAGCCGCCAGGCCGAGCTGGTGGCGCTGTTTGTCGAGGACCTCGACCTGCTGCACAGCGCTGCCTTTCCCTTCTCCTGTGAGGTGGGGGCCCAATCGGGTCTCGCCCGGCCGCTGTCGCCGGAGGCGCTGGAGCTGAGCCTGGCGCGTCAGGTGCAGCGCGCCAGCCGGGCCCTGGCCGACGCCGTGGCCGGGCGCGAGGTGCGCCATCGCCTGCAGGTCAGCCGCGGCCGGGTGACCAGTGAGGCGCTGGCGCTCGCCGGCCCCGGCGACGTGTTGGTGCTGGGCAAGGCCGGGCTCTCGGGCCAGTGGGGGGTGCGGCTGGGGTCCACGAGCCGTGCGCTGATCCTGGAGGCCCCCTGTACCGTGGTCATCTGGGACGAGCGCCTGCCGCCCAGCCGTGGCCCCCTGCGGCTGATGTCGGCGTCGGACTCTCCTGCTCAGGATGCCAACCTGACGGCACTGGTGCCGCTGTTCGACGGGGTGGAGGCCTTGCCGGCCCTGGGCGCCACCGCCCTGGAGCGTCACCTCTACCGCGCGCGCAGCGGGGCGCTGCTGCTGCGCCGCCCCGAGCTTGCTCGCCTCGCCGAGCAGGACCCGGAGCTGCTCGCCCGTATCCCCGTCCCGGTCATCGTGGTGCCGTAACCGATGCCCGCCCTGTGGGCGCAGATCTTCTGCGCGATTGGCGCCGCCAGGCGCCTTGGCGGTAGCCGCCAGCATGGCCGACAGCCGCTCAGCGCCGCTTCGCGCCGCATCGCCCCGCGGAGCGTGGCTCCCAGTGCGCCCGTGAAGGCGTGCACACAGTGCGGTGAGAGTCCGCACCGGGGTAAGCCATGACCCCGTAGCCGAAGGTAACTGCGTCGCCGCGAGGCGGGGTGGGGAGCAACCG
>NZ_JCAKFQ010000016.1:0-96180 GCF_059509875.1 Halomonas sp. LMYGS-3
CTGGTACTCTCTCATTGGGAACATCCTATCTCTTGGCGGAGACTGGAGGTTCCCTTTGACCGCAGCACACGGTCAAACCTCGGGTAGTCCCCCGGCAAAGCCGGGGGATTACCTTATTTATTTAACCAATTGTATTTAAAGGAATATTTTTATTAAATACAAAATTTGTCATCTACTGTCTTTTAAATAGATGGATATTGTGTACATTCAATGACGGGTGTGATGTCCACTTACTGCATCACCGTTTACAACAACAACCCGAGAGCCCGACATGACCGACGCTGAACAGCCGACCGCCCGGACGAAGCCGTCACGCACCATCAACCAGGACCCGGATGCCATGCCCCCCCTGGGCAAGGCCATCCCCCTGGGACTGCAGCACATCATGGCGATGTTTGCCGGCAACGTGACGCCACCGATCATCATCGCCGGGGTCATCGGCGCCACCGCCGGTGAGCAGATCTTCCTGATCCAGGTGGCACTCTTCGTCGCCGGGGTCTCGACCCTGGTCCAGACCCTCGGCATGGGTCCCATCGGCGCCCGGCTGCCGATCGTGCAGGGCACCAGTTTCGGCTTCCTGCCGGTCGCCCTGCCGCTGGCCAAGGCCTTCGGCCTGCCCGCCGTGCTGGGCGCCTCCTTCGTTGCCGGGCTGCTGCAGATCCTGCTGGGCGCCTTCCTGAGGAAGATCCGCCACTGGTTCTCGCCGGTGGTCACCGGCATCGTGGTGCTGCTGATCGGCATCACCCTGATGCCGGTCGGCCTCAACTACGCCGCGGGCGGCGTGGGCTCGGAGAACTTCGCCTCGCCCACCAACCTGGGCCTGGCCTTCTTCGTGCTGGTGGTAACCATCGCCGTACACCAGCTCGGGCGCGGCTTCATCAAGGCCTCGTCGATCCTGTTCGGCCTGGCGTCCGGCTATCTGGTGGCCATCGCCCTGGGCATGGTCGACTTCACCAACCTCGCCAATGCCGCCTGGTTCTCCCTGCCTCAGCCGTTCGTCTACGGCATGGAGTTCTCGATGACCGCGATTATCGGCATGACCCTGATCATGTTCGTGGTCGGCCTGGAAACCATCGGCAACATCTCCGCCATCACCACCGGCGGCGCCGGGCGTCCGGCCAGGGACAAGGAACTCTCCGGCGGCGTGATGGCCGACGGCGTGGCAACCTCCTTCGCTGCGGTATTCAACACCCTGCCCAATACCGCCTACGCCCAGAACGTGGGGCTGATCACCCTGACCGGCGTGGTCAGCCGCCATGTGGTGACCATCGGCGGCCTGCTGCTGATCGCCATGGGCCTCTTCCCCAAGCTGGGGGGCCTGGTCGCCGCCATGCCGCACGCGGTGCTCGGCGGCGCCGGCATCGTGATGTTCGGCATGATCGCCTCGGCGGGACTGAAGATCATCAAGGAGTGCGAACTCGACCAGAGGGCGATGCTGATCATCGCCGTGTCACTGAGTCTGGGCATCGGCCTGCCGGCGGTGGAGGCCATCTCCGAGACCATGCCTGGTCAGGCCGGCCTGCTGCTCAAGTCGGGCCTGGTACCGGCCGCCGTGGCTGCCCTGCTGCTGGATGCCATCCTGCCCGGCAAGCCCGGTCGGGCCGGGCCCCAGGCGAAGGGGGTTGCCGGCGATGAGAACAAGGTCGGCTCCGAGGCCTGACCCTGGACCAACCGCGCCACTCGACCTTCCGGTGGCGCGAGCCTGCCGCGGACCGGGCCGCCCCGGCGACGGACTCCTACACTGGAGACAGAGCGAACCACACAGGAGCCCTGTCATGTTCCGTGATCGACTCGATGCCGCTCGGCAACTGGCCGAGCGTCTCGCCCATCTCAAGGACCGGAACCCGCTGGTGCTGGCAATCCCTCGAGGTGGTGTGCCCATGGGACGGGTGATCGCCGATGCTCTGGAAGGGGAACTGGACGTGGTGCTGGTACGCAAGATCGGCGCCCCCGGCAATCCGGAATACGCCATCGGCGCGGTCAGCGAGGACGGCAGCGTGCATCTGGAAGAGGCGGCCCGCCATTGCCGTGATGACGTCCTGGCCCGGGAGATCGAGCACCAGCGTGAGCTGATCGCCGAGCGCCGCCTGCGCTACACTCCGGTGCGTTCGCCCATCGACCCGAAGGGACGCACCGTGGTGGTGATCGACGACGGCAGTGCCACCGGCGCCACCATGGCCACCGCCCTGGTCGCCCTCCGGCAGCGCGATCCCGAACGGCTGATCGCGGCCATCGGGGTGGCCCCGCCCGACACCGTGGAGCGGCTCGAAGCCCTGGCCGATGAGGTCGTCTGCCTGGAAGCCCCGCGCTACTTCCAGGCCGTCGGGCAATTCTTTGCCAACTTCGGTCAGGTGGAAGACGACGAAGTCATCGCGCTGCTCGGTGGCGATGGCCCGTGACGGACACCCCGTCGTACACGACGACAACGGGCCACCTCCCTGAGGGAGGCGGCCCGCTGCATCCGGCCTTCTGGACGACTGAAGGCGTTACTTGGTCGCGGCCGTAGCCGACTTCACGCTGTCCTCGACCAGCTTCTGGCCCTTCTGCACGTACTCCTGGCTCAGGGCCACGACCTTCTCGGCGTCTCCCTTGACACGCTCGCCCAGCTCCTGGACGGCCTTCTGCTGGCCTTCCATGACCGTCTTGAAGCTCTCGGCATCCTTGACGTCCAGCCAGCTGCGGGTCTGGGCCAGGCCCAGGTCCGTGAGGGCACGGGCCGCATCGAACTGGGCGGAGAACAGCTTCTCGTAGTACTCCAGCGTCAGCGAACCATAGGCACGTGTCGGCTCGACGAACACGCTCTGGAACTGCTCGGTCGCTTTCTCGGTGGTTGCTTTGCTCATGGGACACCTCCGTCTGGGTGACAAGTCAAGGCGGGATGCCTTGTATTGCATTGCAACATAGCAGGGCTTCTATTGCGCTGCAACATCGAATCCTCCCCACTTTGACCGTTGTCAACTCGCGGCTCGGCGGGCACTTCATGGGCGGCTCGACGAAGAGGTGTTCACGGTACCCCCGGCCTCGCACAGCTCGCGAGATGCCGCCCCAAGGGCATCACCCGGCGGGCCGGGCGACTCCCGGGTGATACCGACTGCCGGCCTCAGCGCTGTCCGAACAGGTACCAACGGGCTTCGTCGTCCAGTTCCACGCCGTCGTTCGGGTTGATGTCCTCCACCAGCGCATAGGCGCTCTGCACCGCCGGACGAGCCGCGACGGCGCGCATCCAGCGCAGCACGTTGGGATACTCCTCGATGTCCTGACCCTGCTTTTCCCAGGACCTCACCCAAGGGTAGATGGCCATGTCGGCGATGGAGTAGTCGTCGCCGCCGACATGGTCGTGATCCTCCAGTCGTCGATCGAGGATGCCGTAGAGTCGTGACGTCTCCCGCCCGTAGCGCGAGACGGCATACTCGACCTTCTCGGGCGCGTAGTGACGGAAGTGGTGGTTCTGGCCGGCCATCGGGCCGAGGTTGGCCATCTGCCAGTAGAGCCACTGCAGCACTACATAGCGCTCGCGGCCGCTCGGAGGCAGGAAGCTGGCGGTCTTGTCGGCGAGGTATTCGAGAATCGCCCCGCTTTCGAACAGCGCCAGCGGCTGCCCCCCGTCGGCCGGCGTGCGGTCGACGATGGCCGGGATGCGATTGTTGGGCGCAATGGCCAGGAACTCGGGCGTGAACTGCTCGCCCCGGCCGATGTTGATCGGGCGAACCTCGTACTCGAGGCCCGCCTCCTCGAGGAAGATCGTGACCTTGTGGCCATTGGGCGTCGTCCAGTAATAGAGCTCGATCATCTCTCTCTCCTTGCGTGATCCAGCCAGGTTCTTTCGACCAGAGCCCTCTTCGACCTGTGCCCTCGGCAAGCGCTCCTTCAGCGGTAGGCACCCTCGATATCGGTGATGCGCATGGCACGGCGTCCCAGTCCGTCATACAGGTCCAGCATACGCTCGATCCAGGCGTAGACCGGGTCGGCGTTGGAGACCAGATCGGCGCTGGAGACACAGCGCGCCCACATGAAGCTGCCGAAGACCAGGTAGTCGGCAGCGGCCGGCGCCGCGCCGTCGAGGTAGTCGGACTCCTGAAGGTGGCCACGCAACGGTTCCAGGGCGGCATCGAGCTGGGCCAGGCCCTTGGCCGGCGAATGGAACTCCTCGAGGCTACGGCCGAAGCGCTTCTCGCGGGTCTCGCGGAAGTAGTCGCGATCGCCGGGGTGCACGGCGTTGAGCAGGTCCATGACGATGGTGCGCATCATCGCCGGGGCCAGGGCACGCTCGGCGTAGTGCTTGAAGAAGCGCGCCCGCGCCTCGGCGATGCCCTCCCCCAGCAGCGGGGGCTCCGGGTAGATGCGATCCAGGTAGCGCAGGATCTCATAGCTCTCGGTCACCACCTCCCCGTCATCGACGAGCACCGGCACCTTGTCGTGACCGGCGAAGGCCAGGGTCTCCTTCTCGGTGAAGCGCCATGGCTTCGTCTCCACGTCCAGTCCCTTGTGGGCCAGGGCGTACTTGACACGCCAACAGTAGGGCGAGAAACGCAACCCCTCGTCGATACCGCATAGATCGTAGAGCACCCGTGTCATACCGACTCCTCGCATCCGCTCAGGCTCCTGACCCGATAGTGCCAGGCTTTGCCGACCCTCGCCAATCGAGAGTCACCGCCTCGTCGCCGGGCAGCGACGACTTGTCAATTAGTCTAATCTCTTTTCCTCTCCCGGCGGCGCCCTTTCCATCACGGGATTGGCTAAGGCACGTATTTTCAAGGAATTTCAATGCCTCCAAGGGGCCGGACGTCCTCATCGATATTGGTAATACCAATTATCCATATATGGTCATCCCGGTGGCGTTGGGCGTATCTTGCGTCCGTCCGCCGTCCCGGCGGGCGACCGCCGGGCTTTGCGACTCGCTCAAGAGCACGACCGACAACAACCCGAGGAAAAACCGCCTCATGACTGATACCACCCTTGCATTACTCGCCTTCGTGCCACTAGTACTGGCCGGAGTGCTGCTGATCGGCCTGCGGATGGCGGCAAGGACCGCCATGCCGATGGTCTTCGTGGTCACGGCCCTCATCGGCCTCTTCGCCTGGGAGATGAGTTTCAACCGGGTACTCGCCTCGACCCTCCAGGGGCTGATCCTCACCGTCTCGATCCTGTGGATCATCTTCGGCGCCATCCTGCTGCTGAACACCCTGAAACACTCGGGCGGTATCACCGCCATCCGCAACGGCTTCTCGGGCATCAGTCCCGACCGTCGCGTGCAGGCGATCATCGTCGCCTGGCTGTTCGGTTGCTTCATCGAGGGCGCCTCCGGCTTCGGCACTCCCGCGGCCGTGGCCGCCCCCTTGATGGTGGCACTGGGCTTCCCGGCGCTGGCCGCCGTGGTGGTAGGCATGATGATCCAGTCGACCCCGGTCTCCTTCGGTGCGGTGGGCACGCCGATCGTGGTCGGTGTCTCGGGGGGCATCAACCGTGATGCCATCACCGAGCGCCTGGCCGCCGACGGCGCGACCTGGACCGAGTACTTCCGTCTGATCGCCGGCGAGGTGGCCATCGTCCACGGCATCGTCGGCATCCTGATGCCGCTGATCATGGTGGTGATCATGGTGCGCTTCTTCGGCGCCAACCGCTCGTGGAAGGAGGGCCTGTCCATCGCGCCCTTCGCCATCTTTGCCGGCGTCAGCTTCGTGGTGCCCTACATGCTGGCCGGCGTCCTGCTGGGGCCGGAGTTCCCGTCGATGATCGGCGCCATGGTCGGCCTGGCCATCGTCGTCCCGGCGGCCCGCAAGGGCTTCCTGATCCCCCGGGACACCTGGGACTTCCCCGAGAGCACGTCCTGGCCGGACGAGTGGATCGGCAAGCTGGTCATCAAGACCGAGGATGTGGTGGGCAAGACCCCGATCACCGCCTTCATGGGCTGGGTCCCCTACGTGCTGCTGGCCCTCTTCCTGGTGGCATCGCGCACCGTCGAGCCACTCAAGGTCGCCCTGACCTCGCTGAGCGTCGGCTGGAGCGACATCCTCGGCGAGGCCGGCGTGTCAGGCAGCATCCAGCCGCTCTACCTGCCCGGCGGCATCCTGCTGATGGTGGTGCTGGTCACCGCCGTGCTGCACCGCATGCGTGCCGGTGAACTCCGGGCCGCCTTCGGCGAGTCCACCCGTACCATCTTCGGCGCGGGCTTCGTGCTGATCTTCACCATCCCCATGGTGCGGATCCTGATCAACTCCGGCGTCAACGCCGCCGACCTGGTCTCCATGCCGGTCGCCATGGCGCAGTTCGTTGCCGACGGCGTGGGCGGGGTCTACCCCTTCTTCGCCCCGTCCGTGGGCGCACTCGGTGCCTTCATCGCCGGCTCCAACACCGTCTCCAACCTGATGCTGTCGGAGTTCCAGTTCAACGTGGCCGAGGCACTGGGGCTCTCCACCGCCTTCATGGTCGCCCTGCAGGCCGTGGGGGCCGCCGCGGGCAACATGATCGCCATCCACAACGTGGTCGCGGCGTCGGCCACCGTGGGCCTGCTCGGCCGCGAGGGCATCACCATCCGCAAGACCATCCTGCCGACCATCTACTACCTGGTGTTCACCGGCATCATCGCCCTGGTCGCCTTCTACGGGATCGGACTGACGGATGCGCTGATGCGGGCGGGTTGATATGCCACCGTGACCCGGCAACGACACCGCCCCCGGGCAACATTGGCCTGGGGGCGCTCTATTTCCCCCACCCTCGAGTGTCGGCGTCCACCTCGGAGCGTGACGCTCCGATGCCCGCGCCCAGCTTGCCGGCGATGCCCGCTGTCACTTGAGCACCCCCTTGCGACGTAGCTCCTCGCAGCGCGCCTCGTCGATGCCAAGCTCGGCCATGACTTCATCGGTGTGCTGGGCGTAGAGCGGCGCCGGCCGACGAATCTGCGGCGGGGTCTCGGAGAGCTTGCTGGCAAAGCCGATGGTCTTCATCTTGCCGATGGTCGGGTGGTCCATCTCCTGCACCATGCCACGCGCCTGATAATGGGGATCGTCCAGGGCCTGGGCGAAGTTGTTGATGGGGCCGGCCGGCACGCCCGCCTGGTCGCACTTGGCCAGCCAGGACTCGCGCCTATCCTGGACGAAGATCTCCTCGAGCACGGCTTCCAGCTCTTCCACGTTCTGCCCGCGCAGGTGATTGGTGACGAAACGCGGCTCTTCCAGCAGGTCCGGGCGATGGATCACCTCATGGCAGAGGCGCTCCCAGGTGCGCTGGTTGGCACAGCCCAGCATGATATAGCCGTCCTGTACCTTGATCGCCTGGTAGGGGGCCGACACCCGGTGACGCCAGCCGGTCGGCTCTGGAATGGTGCCTTCCGCGAAATAGGCCGCCGCCTCCCAGATGAACCAGGGCAGGCCGCACTCGGCGATGGCCACATCGACATGCTGCCCCTCGCCGGTGTTCATCTTGTGGATGTAGGCCGCCAGGATCGAATAGACAGCGGTGATGCCCGCGCCGATATCGTAGACGGCGATGCCGGTCTTCAGCGGACGCCGGCCGGGTTCGCCGGTCATCGACATCAGCCCCGTCATGCCCTGAGCCACCAGGTCGAAGCCCCCCTTGTGACTGTAGGGGCCGGTCTGCCCGTAGCCGGAGATGGAGCAGTAGATGATGCCAGGATTGATGGCCTTGATGCTCTCGTAATCCACCTTCAGCTTCTTGGCAACGCCGGTGCGGTAGTTCTCGACGATCACGTCGGCTTCCTTGGCGAGCCGATAGAATATCTCGCGCCCCTCCTCCTCCTTGAGGTTCAGCGAGATGCTCTTCTTGTTGCGGTTGATCTGGGCGAAGCAGGTCGACTCGTCATTGACGTAGGGCCCCATCTGTCGGCTGTCGTCCCCGCCATTCTTCTCCACCTTGATGACATCGGCTCCCATGTCGCCGAGCACCATGGTGCAGTAGGGGCCGGCCATGATCTGGGAAATGTCGAGAACCTTCATCTTCGTTAAGGGAAGCATGCTAGCCACCTCGTTGTAATAGGAAAACGTTACGACCGGCAAAGGCCGCGAACTGCCATGGAATGGCCACTACTCTCCTTGCCAGGCATGGGGTGTCTTGTTGATGAACGCACTGACGGCGCTCTTGAAGTCCCGGCTGGTGTAGCAGAGCGCGATCAGGTCCGCTTCACTGCCGGCGGCGGGTCGCCGAGCTGACAGCACACGCTGGACCTCCTCCTTGGAGGCCCGCAGCGTCAGGGGGGCGAAGCCGCTCAGCCGTTCGGCCACCTGGCGCACCTCGGCTTCGATCATTTCGGGCGCGATGACCTCGGTCACCAAACCGGCCAGCTTCGCCTCCTCGGCCTTGAACAGCTTGGCCAGCATCAGTACCTCCTTGGCCCTGGCGGCACCGACCAGGTCGACCAGACGCGACACATTGGTAATGGAGACGCAGTTGCCGAGGGTCTTGGCGATGGGCACACCGAAGCGTAGATCGGGTGTGCAGTAGCGGAAGTCGCAGGCCATGGCGATGGCCGCACCGCCGCCGACGCAGAACCCCTCGATCAGGGCGATGGTGGGCTTGCTAAGCGACTCCAGAGTGCCGATGACCCGGTCGATGCGATGCTCGTAATCCAGCGCGTGCTGGGCCGTGTCGAAGGTGGCGAACTGCTTGATATCGGTACCGGCCACGAAAGCTTCGCCGCCACTGCCGCGCAGCACCACCACATCGATATCGGGATCCTCGTCCAAGGCCTGACAGTGGCGCTCGAGCGCGTCGTACATCCCCCAGGTCATGGCGTTGCGGACCTGAGGACGGTTGAAGATCAGCCAGGCGATACGCCCGTCCTTGATGAACTCCAGCTCGGCCGTCGTTTTCGGCTCCATTTCCCCCTCCTGCTTCGTCAGCGGGGCAGGCGGCCGTAGCCCTCACCTGCCGTCGTTACGCACGGTGCACGCTTCCCGGACGCACCCCACACCTCGCTATCTGGCTCGCGGTACAGCTCGTACGGAGCGAAAGCACCAGGACCGCACAAACGTAATTATGAACTCATAATTCATTTCATCAAGTTAGACTTTTGTCTATCTCGACTCACCAAAATGGTGGTTATCACAGTAAATTCAATGGGTTGCGCTTGGCGATCAGGGTTGTCAACGACAAAATTATGAATTCAATTTTGTTGACGCCTCCCGCCGGGCTACCTACCGTGTTCCTTACCCGGGTGTGGTGACGCTGCCGGCTGTCGGACAGCCAACAGCCACCTGCCCCAACAAGAGGAGACAGGACATGACCACCTACGCACTCGAGGATCTTGCGCCGCGCCACGATGACAGCGTTTTCATCGCCCGCGAGGCCGCCGTCATCGGCGACGTCCGACTGGGCAAGGACGTCAGCATCTGGCCGGGGGCCGTACTGCGAGGCGACAACGAGCCGATCCACATCGGTGACAACAGCAACATTCAGGAGAATTGCGTGCTGCATACCGATCCCGACTTTCCCTTAAGCATCGGCAAGGACGTCACCGTCGGTCATCTGGTCATGCTGCATGGCTGCACCATCGGTGACGGCACCCTGGTGGGCATGCACTCGACCATCCTCAACGGCGCGCGCATCGGCGAGAATTGCCTGATCGGCGCCGGCTCGGTGGTCACCTCCAACAAGGAATTCCCCCCCAACTCGCTGATCGTGGGCTCGCCGGCCAGGGTGGTGCGCACCCTGAGCCCTGATGAGGTGGCCGGCCTGGCCGAGAGCAGTCAGAGCTATGTGGCGCGCAAGGAGCGCTACCTGGTCCATCTGAAGCCGCTGAGCGAGTGACTCAGGGCGTCCCGTCACACCCCCTCATCACCGGCTGGAGCGTGACACGGCAAGGCACCTGCCTCGCCGTGTCGCGCTTCATTCACTCATACCTGCGACTCCCGTCTCGCGAGGGCCTGCTCAGCCTTCGCGCCGGCCATCCACCAGCCGGGTGACATTCAGCGGGTTGCCGTCCTGGAGCGCCTCGGGCAACAGGCCCTGCGGCAGGTTCTGGTAGCACACCGGGCGCAGGAAGCGCTGGATGGCCGCGCTGCCCACCGAGGTGGTACGACTGTCCGAGGTGGCCGGGAAGGGCCCGCCGTGGACCATGGCGTGACACACCTCGACGCCGGTGGGCCAGCCGTTGGCCAGCACCCGGCCGGCCTTACGCTCGAGCACCGGCAGCAGGGCGCGGGCCGCCTCGAGGTCGCCGTCGTCGAGCTGCAGGGTGGCGGTGAGCTGACCCTCGAGCCGCTCGGCCACCGCGACCATCTCGTCGAGGTCGGCGCACTCGATCACCAGCGACGTCGCCCCGAACACCTCGGCCTGGAGCGCCTCGCTGCCCAGGAAGTCGGCGGCGCCGGCGACGAAGAGCCCGGTCTGGCACTGGTGGGGGCCCTCGCCGGCCTGGCCGCGGGCCACCTCACGGGCCTGGCCGCTGGCGGCGAAGGCGCCGACGCCCTGCTCGTAGGCGGCATGGATGCCCGGGGTGAGCATGGTCTGGGCGGCGCTGGCGGTGACCGCCCCGCCGGCGGCGGCGGCGAAGGCGTCGAGCGCTTCGTCCTGGAGGCCGATCACCAGGCCGGGATTGGTGCAGAACTGCCCGGCGCCCATGGTGAGCGAGGCGACGAAGCCCTCGGCGATCTCCCGGCCGCGGGCCTCGAGCGCCTCCGGCAGCAGAAATACCGGGTTGATGGAACTCATCTCGGCGTAGACCGGGATCGGCTGGGGCCGCGCCTGGGCGGTGGCCATCAAGGCCAGGCCGCCGGCACGGGAGCCGGTGAAGCCCACCGCCTGGATACGCGGGTTCGCCACCAAGGCTTGCCCCACCTCGCGGCCGGCGCCGAACAGCAGCGAGAAGACGCCCTCGGGCAGGCCGCACTGGGCCACCGCGGCCTGGACGGCGCGGCCCACCAGCTCGGAGGTGCCGGGATGGGCGGAGTGGGCCTTGACCACCACCGGGCAGCCGGCGGCCAGCGCGGAGGCGGTATCGCCGCCGGCCACGCTGAAGGCCAGCGGGAAGTTGCTGGCGCCGAACACGGCGACCGGGCCCAGGGCGATATGGCGCTGGCGCAGGTCGACCCGCGGCATGGGCTGCCGCTCGGGCAGCGCCGGGTCGATGCGCACGTCGAGCCACTC
Source organism: Halomonas sp. LMYGS-3 (assembly GCF_059509875.1). NCBI lineage: Bacteria > Pseudomonadati > Pseudomonadota > Gammaproteobacteria > Oceanospirillales > Halomonadaceae > Halomonas > Halomonas sp. LMYGS-3. The sequence goes on from NZ_JCAKFQ010000016.1 coordinate 11,101, forward strand.
GCCGGCGCGCACCACCGCGGCGAACAGGCGCAGCTGGCCGCAGGTGCGGCCACGCTCGCCCTCGAGGCGTGCCCGGGGCAGGCCGGTCTCGGCCATGGCGCGTGTGATCAGGGGCTCGCCCAGGGCCTCGATCTCGCCGGCGATGGTTTCCAGAAAGGTGGCGCGCGCCTCCAACGAGGTCTCGCGGTAGCTGGCGAAGGCCGCCTCGGCGAGCGCGCAGGCCTGCTCGACCTCGGCCGCACCGCCGCCGCGGTAGACGGGGTCCAGGGTCTCGCCGCTGGCCGGGTCGACGGCGTGGATCTCGCCGCGGCGGCCGGTCACGGCCTGCTGGCCGATCAGAAGCTGTCCGGTGAGGGTCATGCTCTTCTCCTGCAAAAGGGGGTGGGTGTCGTCGTCTCAGGCCTGGCCGCGGCGGGCCAGGTGGGCATAGAGGGCGCGCAGGCCGAAGGTCCAGGGCGGCAGCCGGTCGCTGCGCTCCACGCCGTTGACCAGGGCGCCCAGGGCCGGGGTGGCGATGGTCACCCGGTCCCCCAAGTGATGGGTGAAGCCCTGCCCCGCCCCGTCGCGGTCCTGGATCGGCGAGAACATGGTGCCGAGAAACAGCATGAAGCCGTCCGGGTACTGGTGGTGGGCACCGAGGGTCTGGCCGACCAGTTCCAAGGGATCGCGGCTGATCTCGCGCATGTCGCTTGAGTCCTCCAGCACGAAGCCGTCGTCGGCACCCTCGATGCGCAGCGCGACCTTGGCCTGGCGCACCGTATCCAGGGTGAAATGGTCGTCGAACAGGCGCACGAAGGGGCCGATGGCACAGGAGGCGTTGTTGTCCTTGGCCTTGCCCAGCAGCAGGGCACTGCGCCCCTCGATGTCGCGCAGGTTGACGTCGTTGCCGAGACTCGCGCCCCGGGGGGTGCCGCACGAATCCACCGCCAACACGATCTCCGGTTCGGGGTTGTTCCACTGGGAGGCGGGATGCAGGCCGACGCGCTCGCCGAAGCCCACCGACGAGAGCGGCTGGGCCTTGGTGAACACTTCGGCATCGTGGCCGATGCCCACCTCCATGTACTGCGACCAGGCTCCCTTGGCCTGCAGCTCGGCCTTGAGCGCCATGGCCTCTGGCGAGCCGGGGCGGATCTGCGACAGGTCGCCGCCGATCAGCGCCTGGATCTCGCGGCGCAGCTCGCCGGCGCGCTGAGGGTCGCCGCCGGCCTGCTCCTCGATCACCCGCTCTAGCAGGCTCACCGCGAAGGTCACCCCGCAGGCCTTGATCGCCTGGAGGTCGCAGGGAGCGAGCAGGTAAGGCGCGCTCCTGGGCTCGTCCTGGGAGTTCTCGAGCAGGATCTCGACGGCCCCGAGGTCCTCACCGTCGAGGCCGGTGGCGAAGGCCGCGGGGTCCTCGCGGTCGAGCAGGTCGGCCAGGGTCGCGGCCTCGGCGGAGACGTCGAGGACCCGGCCCTGGCGCACCACCACGATGGCCGGACCGGCGAGAGGCGCATCACGCCACACCCGGCCGACCAGCAGGGCGCGGTCGAGGTCCTCGGGCAGGCAGTCGCGGGGATGGATGGCTTGCATGGTGGCTCCTGTCATGGGGTAGAAAGCGCGGACGGCTCAGGGTTCATGAGGAGGACGATGATCGTTCGGTCAGCGGCAGGATTCGTCCCGCTCCCATCAGCTCATCGGGATCGAGCACTGCCTTGATACCGGCCAGCAGCCGGCGCTCGGTGGCGGAGAGCCTGGCCAGGTAGGCGGCCTGCTTGCTGCGTCCGATGCCATCTCGGCGCTGATGCTGCCGTCGAAACCGTCCACGACGGTGAAGATCGCGCTCTCCAGCCGCTCGAACAGCGCCGGCAGCGCCTCCGCCGGCGTCTCGGTGGGCGGCAGCACGTTGATGTGCAGGTTGCCGTCACCGATATGGCCATAGGCGACCACCAGGGAGTCGGGGGAAAGCGTCGTCACGGCCGCGGTGGCTTGATCCACACACTCGGCGATCGCCGAGATCGGCACCGAGACGTCGGTGCGCAGATGCTCGCCGCGCAGCAACTGCCCCTCCACCATGCTCTCGCGGATCAACCACAACTGATCGGCCTGGGCGACGCTCGAGGCCAGCACGCCATCCAGCACCGTCTCGTCCTCCATGCCCGCTTCCAGCAGCCTCTCGAGCATGCCGGGCAGATCCACGGGCCCGCTGGCCGCCAGCTCGAGCAGGACATAGTAAGGATAGGCCTCGTCGAGCGGATCGGAGAGCTGTGGCGCGGCCTCGAAGGCCAACTCCAGGCACTGACGCGGAATCAGCTCGAAGGCGGAGAGCAGATCGCTGCCGACGCGCCGTGCCAGGGCATAGAGCTGGACCGCCGCCGCCACCGAAGGAATCGCCAGCAGGGCGGTCTGCGACTGCTGGGGGCGCGGCGTCAGCTTGAGCACGGCCCCGGTGACGATGCCCAGGGTGCCTTCGCTGCCGATGAACAGCTGCTGCAGGCTGTAGCCGCGGTTGTCCTTGTGCAGTCCTTTCATGCTGCTCCAGATCTCGCCGTCGGGCAGCACCACCTCGAGGCCCAGCACCAGCTCGCGCATCATGCCGAAGCGCAGCACGTTGACGCCCCCGGCGTTGGTGGCGATGTTGCCGCCGATCTGACAGCTGCCCTGGGCGCCCAGCGAGAGCGGGAAGAAGCAGTCCGCCTCCTCGGCGGCCCGCTTGACCTCTTCGAGGACGCAGCCCCCATCCACCGCCATGGTGAAGTCGAGCGGGTCGAGCCGACGGATGCGGGTCATGCGTTCGAGGCTGATGACGACCTCTGGCTCGCGATCGTCCGGCAGGGCCCCCTTCACCAGGCCGGTGTGCCCGCCCTGGGGTACCATGCGAATGCCCTGTTCGTGGCAGTAGCGCACCACCTCGGCCACCTCTTCGGTGGTCCCGGGGCGCACCACGGCCAGGGGCATGCCCAGACGCCCGCCGGCCCAATCGCGCACGTAGCGTTCCTGATCGGCGGCCTCGACCACCACTCCCTTGGTGCCCAGCACTCGGATGAAGAAGGCGACGGCTGCGTCGTTGCGGATAGTCATGTCGGCGTCTCTACTCTGGGTGACAGGGTGTCGCATCGGTCGACCGGGCCAGCGCCGAGGCGCTGGCCAGGATCATTCGGCCGCTGCCTTGCGTCTGCGCTGGCGTGCCGCCACGAACAGCTTCTTGCCGAGCGGATAGAGCACGAACAGCAGGATGAGCGTCAGCAGAGTGGCCGCGATCGGGCTTCTCAGGAAGATCATCGGGTCGCCGCGCGAGATGTCGAGCGCCTGGCGCAGGCTGGTCTCGAGGCGGGGCGTGAGCACGAAGGCCAGCAGCAGCGGCGCGATCGGGTAGCGCGCGGCGGTCATGAAGAACGCCACCACCCCGGCACCGAGCATGAACCAGACATCGAACATGCTGTTGTTGACGCTGTAGGAGCCGACCACGCAGACCACGGCGATCACCGGGATCATGATCGAGGCCGGGATCAGCAGTAGCTTGACCAGGAACGGAATGATCGCCAGGGCCGCCAGCACCGCCATGACGTTGCCCAGGTACATGGAGGAGATCAGCCCCCAGACGAAATCGGGGTTGGTCTGGAACAGCAGCGGGCCGGGCTGCAGACCCCACATCATCAGCCCGCCGAGCAACACCGCTGCCGTGCCCGAACCAGGAATACCCAGCGACAGCAGGGGCGCGAAGGAGCCGGCTGCGGCGGCGTTGTTGCCCGCCTCCGAGGCGGCCACCCCTTCGAGGCGCCCCTTGCCAAGCTCGCTACCGTTGCGGCCCACCTTCTTCTCCAGCACGTAGGAGAGGAAGGAACCGGTGGTGGCCCCGGCCCCCGGCAGGATGCCCACCAGGTTGCCGAGCACCCCGGAACGCAGCGAAGCGGGCAGGATGCTGCGCACCTCCTGGCGGTCGAGCAGACTCTCCTTCAGCCCCAGCCGGTTGGACAGCCCCTTCGCAGAGGGATCCACCCGGTTGACCATCATCACCAGCACCTGGCTGAAGCCGAACATGCCGATCACCAGCGGAATGAAGGAAATACCGTTGAGCAGGTGCATCGAGTCGAAGGTGAAGCGCGGCTGACCGAAGGCCGTGCCGATGCCGATGGTGGCCAGCATCACGCCGATGAAAGTCGAGATCAGTCCCTTGATCGGATTGTCGCCCAGCAGCCAGCCGATGGAGCAGAGCGCCAGCAAGATCAGCGCCGCCACCTCGGCCGGCCCGAACATCAGGCCGACGTGGGCCAGGATGGGTCCCATGAAGGTGAGCATGATGATGCCCACGGTACCGCCAATGAAGGAGGAGATATTGGCGGTGAACAGCGCCTTGCCGCCCCGCCCCTGCTGCGACAGCGGGTAGCCGTCCAGCGAGGTCACCACGGCCGGCGCATCGCCGGGAATATTGAGCAGGATGGCGCTGTAGGAGCCGCCATACATGCAGCCATAGTAGAGGGCCCCGAGCATGATGATGCCGGTGATGGGATCCATCTGGAAGGTGAGCGGGAGCAGCAAAGCAATACCGGTGACGGAACCGAGCCCGGGGATGGCGCCCACGATGATTCCCAGACTGGCCCCGACCAGCGCGGCCAGGATGTTGCTGAAGGTCAGCGAGGTGGCAAACCCCAGCATCAAGGATTGTAGGATATCCATAAGGGACTCTTCGCTCGATTATCGGAACAGCTCGATGAGGGCCCCCGGGGGGAACGCCACCATCAGCCACATGCCGAACAGCAGGTAGATCACGCCGCCCGTGCAGGCCCCGATCACCACCGACTTGAGCCACGGCTGACGCTCGATCAGCGCCATCCACAGCACGATGAACAGCGTCATCGCCAGCACCATGCCGAACAGCGGAATGCTAGCGACGGCCATGCCCATGGCCACGGCCGGCCAGAGATTGCGCACCCCCACTACATCGGCGGCCCATCTACGGCGCAGCAGCTCGTAGCCACCGAGCAGAGCGGCGCCCAGCCCCATCACCAGGGGGAAGAAGCCGGCGCCGGGACCGTTGTGTACCCATACCCCGTACTGGAGCCAGCCAAAGCCGGCCCAGACGAGCCCCATCACGATGATGCCTAGGGTGACCAGCAGTGAGACCCAGGGCCGGCCGCCGCCGGCCGGTGCTTGATTCACGCTTGACATGGCTTGCGCCTCTTGACGGTGGCGGCCGCCTCTGCCCTCTTCGCCGCCTGTTATGCAGTCGGGTCGGGGAGGAGCAAGGCGGCCGCAGGGGAACGACTGGGGGTGGCGCCAGCCGGCAACCACGCCCCGCGCGTCAGTCGATCATGCCGGCCTCTTGGAACATCGTCCGGTACCGTTCCTGCTCCCTGCGGTAGTACTCGGCGCTCTCCTCGGCCCCCATGAAAGTGGGAATCAGCCCATTGTTCTCGACATAGTCCTGGGTCCACTTGTTCGTCTCCGAGGCGGCGCGGAAGACGTTCTCCCAGTACTCGACGGCTTCACTGGGCATCTCGGGCGGCCCGGCATAGCCACGGAAGATCATCAGCGAGAGATCGTCGTAGCCCAGCTCACCGAAGGTCGGCACCTCGTCGAAGGGCGCATCGAGGCGCTCTTCCGAATAGGTGGCCAGGAAACTGATCATGCTCTGATCGACCCGCGATCCCAGCTTGAAGATGGCAGCATCGATGTGCCCACCCAGCAGAGCGGCGGTCACGTCGCCGGTACCGTCGAAGGGCACATACTGGAACTCGGCCCCCAGGTTGTCGTTGAGCATCGAGAAGGCGAGGTGGTCCTCGCCGCCGCGACCGGCACCGCCGATGGTGATGCCGCCCGGGTCCTGGCGAGCGCCTTCGATCAGGCTGTCAAGATCCGTGAACTCGCCGCCGGCCTTGACGCCCACGAACAGCGTATCCAGCGCCAGGGTGGCGAGCGGCGTGAGGTCGTCGAGCTGTACGGTGGCGTTGTTGACCACCATGCTCATCATCTGACCGCCGTTGAAGGTCATGATGGTGTGACCGTCGCCGCGCTTGCTGAAGGTGTAGCTGTTGCCTACCGCACCGGAGCCGCCGGGGCGGTTGTTGACCAGCATATTGCCGTTCACCAGCCCGGTCTCGCGCACCGCTTCGACCAGCATACGCGCGTTGATGTCGCTGCCGCCGCCGGCGCTGTACGGCACCACGAATTCGACATTGCGCTGAGGTTCCCAAGCGTTGGCACTGCCGCTGACCAGCGCCAGGCAAAGCGCACCAGACAGTGCGGTCTTGCCGACCCATGCAATCTTCATCATCTCTATCACCTTGTTTGTACTTGTCTTGCCAGAGCCGTTGTCACCACCCTGTGGTGACAGCCAACGTGCTCGGCCCATCCGGCGATTCGCCGTCGACGGGTTGGAAGGCAGCCTTCGATACCCGACACGGTATAATTATGAACTCATAATTCATTTTATCAACGTCGACTTTCGTCTAGGCCCTTTGCCAGGCGATGGCTGGATGGTGCCCGGAGAGCGGCACGAAGGGCCGGGGTCAGGCCGGGGCCGAACCCGGCAGGCGGGGCCGTTGCGACTGCACCTCTCGGCGCAGCTCGTCGACCAGTTCTGACGTGGCGGTGGACAGGGGTTCGTGCTTGCGGGTGATGATGCCGTAGTAGTCCAGCGGCTTGCCGATGGTCAGCGGCAGCAGCGCATACTGGCCGCTGGCCAGGGGGCGCTTGAGCACCGACCAGGGCAGCACCGCCAGCATCGGTGAGGTGAGCAGAAGTTGCAGGGTGGTCTGGGTCGAGGTGGTTTCGATGGTATCGTCGGGCGAAGCGATGCCGGCCTCGGCAAGCGCGGCCTCAAACACCTGACGCATGGGGCTGGCATGGGGATGCAGGATCCATGGCCAACGACTCAACGCCGACAGCGCGGCCTGCGGCTTGCCGACCAGCGGATGATCGCGGCGCACCACCACCCGCAACGGCTCCTCGAGCAGGGGCTCGAAGTCGAACAGGTTGTGCTGACTGACCGCCGTGAGCCGGCCGATCACCAGGTCGAGCTGCTTGTACTCGAGAGCCTGCAGCAGGCGATCGCTGCTCTGCTCGTCGATGCTGACCGACAGCCGCGGCCGCCGCCGCTTGAGCGCGGCGATCGCCGCCGGCAGGATCTCCGGGGCAGCCGCGGGGATGGCGCCGATCAGCAGACGACCGTAGCCCCCTTCGCGCCGGAGCTGGAGGTCCTCGACCATCCGCTCGGTATCGTTGAGCAGGATCTCGGCATGGCGGATCAGCTGCACGCCTAGCTCGGTCGGCACCATGGCGCGCGGCTGGCGCTCGAAGATCGCAAACCCGAAGCAGGCCTCCAGATCGCGCAGCATCTTGCTGGCGGCCGGCTGGCTGAGGTGCATCTGACGGGCGGCGGCATGCATGTTGCGGCGCCGATCGAGGTGGATCAGCAACAGCAGGTGCTTGAAGCGCATCCAGCCACACAGGCCGACCGATGACAGATTGTCCAAAGCTTCCGGCCCCCGATAACCAGTGTCGATCGCTCACCCTAGCCCCCACCAGTGGGGGGAGCAAGCGGTCCCGAACCGTGTTGTCCCACTACTCTTCAGGAGCCCTGGTCGCCCCCCAGAATACCGATCAGTTCAGGAAGCGTGGCTTGAGCATGACCCGCCGACTCGGCCTCGCCCAGCACCTTGTCGATGCCCGCCGCGGCCTCCCGCGCCGCGCCCAGATCGCCGGCCATGGCCAGGTAATAGCCCAGATCCTTGTGGGCATTGGCGATGCTGAAGCGGAAGCCGGAGGCGTCGCGCGCCTGGAGGTAGGGGCGCAGCCGCTCGAGCACGGTGCCCGCCCCACCGCCCTGGGCCAGGACATCGACGAACACCCCGGGCTCGATGCCGCCGCGCTCGGCACAGGCCGCCGCCTCGGCCAGCACAGTGGAGAAGCCCACCGAGACGAAGTTGTGCAGCAGCTTCAGCTGGTGACCGGCCCCGACCGGACCGGCATGGGTGATGTTCTCGGCGAAGCTTTGCAGCAGCGGCAGCTGCGCCTCGAACAGTTCGCGATCCCCGCCCACCAGCAGGTTGAGCCGCCCCTCGGCGGCCTCCTTGGGGGTGCGCGTCATGGGGGCATCCAGGAAGCGTCCGCCCGCCGCCTCCACCGCCTCGGCGATGCGCAGCGTCGAGCTGGGAATCGCCGTGGAGCAATCGATGATCACGCTGCCGGGCCGGAGCCCCTGCAGCACCCCCTCCTCGCGGAACAGCACCTCCTCCACCTGGGGCGAACCGGTCACACAGAGAATGATGACCTCGGCATGACGGGCCAGCTCCGCCCCCGTGGCGAATGACGTCGCCCCCTGGGCGAGGAGCCCATCGACCGGCTGATTGCCGGGGTGATCGAGGAAGGCCAGCGGCCAGCCAGCCCGCTGGATATTGGTGGCGATGCCGTGGCCCATCAGGCCGATCCCGACCATGCCCACTCGCGGTGTCGTCAACTGCGCGTCGCTCATGTCGTCTCCCGTGTCGTCGTGCGGCCAGGCATCACAGCCCACCCATGCAGAGGTATTTGATTTCGATGTAGTCCTCGATGCCGTACTTGGAGCCTTCACGACCGATGCCGGACTCCTTGACGCCGCCGAAGGGCGCCAGCTCGCTGGAGATGATGCCCTCGTTGATGCCCACGATGCCGCACTCCAGGGCCTCGGCCACCCGCCACACCCGGCCCATGTCACGGGTGTAGAAGTAGCTGGCCAGGCCATAGGGCGTATCGTTGGCCAGGCGGACCACCTCCTGCTCGTCGCTGAAGCGCAGCAGCGGCGCCACCGGGCCGAAGGTCTCCTCGTTCATCAACCGGGCGTCGGCGGAGACATCGGTGAGAATCGTCGGCTCGAAGAAGTTGCCGCCCAGCGCATGGCGCTGTCCGCCCAGATAGACGCTCGCCCCGCGCTCCCGGGCATCGGCGATGTGCTCCTCGACCTTGGCCACCGCGGCCGGGTCGATCAGCGGCCCCAGGGTCACCCCCGCCTCGATGCCGCTGCCGACCCGCTGCGCCGCCACCGCCTGGGCGAGACGCTCGGCGAAGGCATCATAGATTCGCTCGTGAACGAAGATGCGGTTGGCGCACACGCAGGTCTGGCCGGTGTTGCGGAACTTGGAGGCCATGACCCCGGCCACCGCCTGATCGAGATCGGCATCCTCGAAGATGATGAAGGGCGCGTTGCCCCCCAGCTCCATCGAGACCTTCTTGACCGTCTGGGCACAGGCGGTGAGCAGCACCTTGCCCACCTCGGTGGAGCCGGTGAAGGAGAGCTTGCGGACCCGCGGGTTGGCCGTCAGCTCATCCCCCACCACCCGGGCGCTGCCGGTGACCACGTTGAGTACCCCACGGGGCACGCCGGCACGCTCGGCCAGCGCCGCCAGCGCCAGCGCCGAGAAGGGGGTGCTGGAGGCCGGCTTGACCACCACCGTGCAACCGGCGGCCATGGCGGCGGCGGCCTTGCGGGTGATCATCGCATTGGGGAAGTTCCAGGGCGTGATGGCCGCCACCACCCCGACCGGTTCCTTGGTGACCACGATGCGGCGATCCGTGGCATGGGCGGGAATGACGTCGCCGTAGATCCGCTTGGCCTCCTCCGCGAACCATTCGATGAAGGCGGCACCATAGGCGATCTCGCCCCGAGCCTCGGTCAGCGGCTTGCCCTGCTCCAGGGTCAGGATGCGGGCCAGATCCTCCTGATGCGCCATGCACAGCTCGTACCAGCGCCGCAGGATGACGGCGCGCTCCTTGCAGGACTTGGCCTTCCAGGCGGGAAAGGCGCGATCGGCCGCCTCGACGGCCTCGCTCACCTGCGCCTGGGTCAGGCGGGGCACGCTGCCCAGGGGCGTATCGCTGGCCGGATCGACCACCTCGATGATCGCCTCGTCGCTGGCATCGACCCAGCGACCGTCGATATAGGCGTGCTGCCGGAACAGCGCCGGATCCTGCAGCGCCGGCGCTTGACGACCTGCCGTACCCTGTTCTGCCGCTTGTCGCGTCATGTGCTTTCCCCCGGAATTGTGATTGGCCCAGACAATATGAATTATGAATCCAAAATTACGTATTCTACTTTCGTCCCAACAGGCCTCCGGCAGAACGCAGCCGGCAAGGGGGAAGGCGCCGCGGGGAGCTGCGAGCCGCAGGGCGAATGTCGACCAATCGATAACCAATTCCGATCGATATTGAGAAAAAAACGATTGGAAGGTTATCAATTGGGCTGCCTAGGCTGATGGCCACTCGCCCTTCCACCCAAGCCCTTGCACGGGAATCCACCACCATGACCACCATCACCCGCCTCGAGGTTCAGGACATCCGCTTTCCGACCTCGCGCTCCCTGGACGGCTCGGATGCCATGAACGCGGCGCCGGACTACTCGGCCACCTATGTCACCCTGCACACCGATGCCGAGAGCGGCCTCGAAGGGCACGGCCTGACCTTCACCATCGGTCGCGGCAACGAGCTCTGCGTCAAGGCCGTGGAGTCGCTCGCCTACCTGATCGAAGGCGAGACGCTGGAGACCATCACCGCCGAGATGGGCACCTTCTGGCGGCGGCTCACCAGCGGCGACAGCCAACTGCGCTGGACCGGCCCGGAGAAGGGCGTCATCCACCTGGCCACGGCGGCCATCGTCAACGCCATCTGGGACCTGTGGGCCAAGTCGGAAGGCAAGCCGATCTGGAAACTCCTGGTCGACATGTCGCCCGAGCAACTGGTCCGCTGCCTCGACTTCCGCTTCGTCACCGACGCCCTGACCCCCGAGGAGGCGCTGGGGCTGCTCCGGCGCAACGCCGCCGGCCGCGCCGCTCGCGAGCAGGAGATGCGCGAGCACGGCTACCCCGCCTACACCACCTCGGCCGGCTGGCTCGGCTATGACGACGACAAGGTGCGCCGCCTGGCGCGGGAGGCGCTGGCCGAGGGCTGGACCCACTTCAAGCAGAAGGTGGGCGGCAACCTCGAGGAGGACCGCCGTCGCGCGCAGATTCTGCGCGAGGAGATCGGCTGGGAGCGCACCCTGATGATGGACGCCAACCAGATGTGGGACGTCGACGAGGCGATCGCCAACATGCGCCGGCTGGCCGAGTTCGACCCGCTGTGGATCGAGGAGCCGACCAGCCCCGACGACATCCTGGGCCATGCCGAGATTCGCCGCCGCCTGGGCAGCATCGGCGTCGCCACCGGCGAACACTGCCACAACCGGGTGATGTTCAAGCAGCTGCTGCAGGCCGGCGCCATCGACTACTGCCAGATCGACAGCGCGCGCCTCGGCGGCCTGAACGAGGTCATCGTGGTGCTGCTGCTGGCCGCCAAGCACGGCGTGCCGGTCTGTCCCCATGCCGGTGGCGTCGGCCTCTGCGAGTACGTGCAGCACATCTCGCTGTTCGACTACATCGCCGTCTCGGGCTCCCTGGAGGGGCGCATCCTCGAATACGTCGATCACCTCCACGAGCACTTCGAGCACCCCGTGGTGATCCGCAACGGGCGCTACCAGGTGCCGACCGCACCGGGCTACAGCATCACCCTCTACCCCGAGTCGCTGTCGCGCCACGTCTATCCGGATGGCGCTGCCTGGCAGGAAGCGTGAGCTCAATCACGAGGAGAGTGCAAGATGACCCAAGCAAGACCCTGTGTGGCCCTGACCCTGGGCGACCCGGCGGGCATCAGCCCGGAACTGGTCGCCAGGCTGCTGGCCGACCGCGAGGCGGTGGCCCAGGCCGACATCGTGGTGGTGGGCGATCCCTGGCTGTGGCAGGAGGGCCAGCGCGTCGCCGGCACGCGTCATGAGCTCCCCGAGATCGCGACCTGGGCAGAGGCTCGTGGGCAGGCCGGCCCCGTGCTGCTGCCACTGGACAGCATAAGGCGCGAGGAGGTCGAGTACGGCCGGGTCGACGCCGCTTGCGGTGCCTCGGTGCTGAAGGTCCTGGCCCACTGCCTGGACGCCGCTCGCGACGGCCGGATCGATGCCATCTGCTTCGCCCCGCTCAACAAGCTGGCGATGAAGCAGGGCGGGCTGCGCCACGAGGACGAGCTGCACTTCTTCGCCGAGTACCTGGAGGTTCAGGGCGACGTCTGCGAGTTCAACACCCTCGGTCCTCTCTGGACCTCGCGCATCTCCTCCCATGTGCCGCTCAGTGAAGCCGCTTCCTTCGTCACCCCGGAACGCATCCTGAGCGCCACGCGATTGATCCATGACGCCCTGGTGGCGGCCGGGGTGGCCACTCCCCGCATCGCGGTGGCGGCGATCAATCCCCACGCCGGCGAGGGGGGCACCTGCGGTCGCGAGGAGATCGACGTCATCGCCCCGGCCATCGCGGCCTGCGTGGCGGCGGGCTATCCGGCCCAGGGCCCCTTCCCCGCCGACACCCTCTTCCGCCGCGCCCGCGACGGCGAATTCGATGCCGTGGTCACCATGTACCACGACCAGGGACAGATCGCCCTCAAGCTGCTGGGCTTCGAGCGCGGTGTCACCGTGCAGGGCGGCCTGCCGATCCCCATCACCACCCCCGCCCACGGCACCGCCTTCGATATCGCCGGCCAGGGCAAGGCCAGCGCGGAGGCCATGCGTCACGCCTTTGCCATCGCCTGCCGGATGAGTCGGCATCATGCCCTCCAGCGAGGCGCCAACATCGCCAGCTGAGGCTGAGGGGTGTCATCCCGCAGGGATGCCAAGCCAGAACGCGGATGCCGGCCTATTCGGCCGGCATCCGCGTTTTTGCCTAGACAGGCACGCCCTCGGCTACTCCGCCATCTCCTCGAGCGCCGACATCTCCACCTTGTTGCGCAGATGTCGGCTGAGGATCTGTCCCAGGGCAGCGCCGTCACGGGCCCGCAGCGCCTCGACCATGGATTCGTGCTCACTGATCGCCTGGGACCAGTAGTCCTTGCTCAGCTCGGCGGTGAAACGCACCCGGCGCACGCGATGGTTGAGGTTCTTGTAGACGTCGATCAACACGTCGTTCTGGGAAGCCACCACGATGGCCTCGTGAATCTGCTGATTCACCAGCAGGTACTCCTGCATGTTGCCGCTCTTGTAGTGCGACAGCATCTGATAATGGAGCGCCTCGATGTTGGTCAGCTCCGCCTCGGTGATTCGCTCCCCGGCCAGTTTGCCGGCCAGGGCCTCGAGGTTCTGCATGACCTCGAAGGTGTTCTTGAGCGTTGCCCTGGTCAACTTGGCGACCCGTGCGCCGCGATTCGGCAACAGCTCGACGAAGCCCTCATAGGCCAGGACCTTGAGAGCCTCTCTGAGGGGAGTCCGGGACACTCCGAACTGCTCGCACAGCTGTTTTTCGGGAACACGACTACCGGGCGCCAGCGTACCCTGGGCGATCAGGTCGCGAATCCGCTCGGCAACCTCACCATGCAGGGTGTTCTGCCTGATTTTATCCATGAGGAATCATCCCGACCTAGTGCAAGAGGCGATTCGACAGACATCGACTGGCGATTGCGCCATGCAATGGAACCGCTAAATCCTAATTATGAATTCAAAAGATTGTGCGGTCAACCCGCCCCTCCGGGCCCCGCCCTCACTCCCAGCCTTCCAGGCGCATGGCCGAGCGCTCGAGGCGCTCGTTCTCGACCTCGATCTCCCGCAGCGCCTCGCCGATGCTGGAGAGGTGCTCGAGCGCCACGCGCCGGGCCAGTTCCGGCTTGCCCTGCACCACGGCCCTATGCAGCCGGGCATGCTGGCGGTTGATCATCTCCCGCGGCCCGGGGCGATGGTAGAGGTGCTTCACCGAGGCGAAGACCGAGCTCAGCAGCAGGTCCGTCAGGCTCTGCAGGGTGTGCACCAGCACCGGGTTGTGCGAGGCCTGGCAGATCGCCAGGTGAAAGCCGTGATCGAGCCGCGCCAGGTGCTCGACGTCGATGGCGTCGGCCCGTTCCACATAGTCCGCCATCTCCTGGTAGCGGCGGGTGATCAGCACCCGGTCCGCCGGGGTGCCCCGGCTCGCGGCGAGTCGGGCGGATTCCCCCTCGAGCAGTGCGCGCACCTCGAGCAGGTCATACAGCGTCCGAGGATGGCTCTTGAACAGGTGCATCAGCGGGCTCTGGTCCCGGGCCGGCAGCAGCGCCGCCACCGTCGAGCCATGGCCATGACGGGTCTCGATGACCCCCTTGCTGCGCAGGATCCTGAACCCCTCGCGCAGCGAGGAGCGCGACACCCCCAGCCTGTCGCAGAGCCGTCGCTCGGAGGGCAGCAATTGCCCCGGCCGAAAGACGCCATCGAGAATCAGCTGCTCGAGCCTGGCCGCGACGCTCTCGGGGGTGCGCGTGCCACCGCGCATGTCGTCGGTCGGGAAGGCCATCGCGTGCTCCCTGGATTGTCCGATCGCAGTGGTAAACCGGCGACGGGCCGTTTACTCTGCAGGAGGAAAGAAAGATTGGAAATACTTTCCATATAATAGATGAATTACTGGTCTGACCACCACACCATAGGCTGGACAGGCGCGCAACAAAACCACAGATTGTCGCCCACGGTCACAGAATTACCGAGACGCTCATTAGCGAGACGCACGAGGAGTCACCATGAACATCCTCTACGACGCCCGCCTTGACGGCGAGCTGCCGAGCAACGACAAGGCCGAGGTGCTGGCCGATCTCCAGCGGGCGGTTCCCGACCTGACCCTGCTGCATCGCGAGGAGGACCTGCGCCCCTTCGAGTGCGACGGCCTCTCCGCCTACCGGGTGCTACCCATGCTGGTGGCTCTCCCCGAGACCCTGGATCAGGTGGCGACCCTGCTCAAGCGCTGCCGGGCGCTGGGTGTGCCGGTCGTCACCCGTGGTGCCGGCACCGGCCTCTCCGGCGGTGCCCTGCCGCTGGAGCAGGGCGTGCTGCTGGTGATGTCGCGCTTCAACCGCATCCTCGAGCTGGACCCCGACGCCCGCACCGCCCGGGTCCAGCCCGGGGTGCGCAACCTGGCCATCTCCGAGGCGGCCGCCCCCCACGGCCTCTACTACGCCCCCGATCCCTCGTCGCAGATCGCCTGCTCCATCGGCGGCAACGTCGCCGAGAACGCCGGCGGCGTGCACTGCCTGAAGTACGGCCTCACCGTGCACAACGTGATTCGCGTCGAGGTGCTGACCATCGAGGGCGAGCACCTGACGCTGGGCGCCGAGGCGCCGGACGCCCCGGGGTTCGACCTGCTGGCGCTGTTCACCGGCTCCGAGGGCATGCTCGGCGTGGTCACCGAGATCACCGTCAAGCTGCTGCCCAAGCCCGAGACCGCCAAGGTGCTGATGGCCAGCTTCGACGATGTGGAGAAGGCCGGCCGCGCGGTCGGCGACATCATCGCCGCCGGCATCATCCCTGGCGGGCTCGAGATGATGGACAACCTGGCGATCCGCGCCGCCGAGGACTTCATCCGCGCCGGATATCCGGTGGAGGCCGAGGCGATCCTGCTCTGCGAGCTCGACGGCGTCGAGGCCGACGTCGACGACGACTGCGAGACGGTGCGCCGCGTGCTGGAGACGGCCGGCGCCACCGAGATTCGCCAGGCCCGCGACGAGGCCGAGCGCGCGAAATTCTGGGCCGGCCGCAAGAACGCCTTCCCCGCGGTGGGCCGCATGTCGCCGGACTACTACTGCATGGACGGCACCATCCCGCGCCGCGAGCTGCCCCGGGTGCTCAAGGGCATCGCCGATCTTTCCGCCGAGTACGGCCTGCGGGTGGCCAACGTCTTCCACGCCGGCGACGGCAACATGCACCCGCTGATCCTGTTCGATGCCAACCGCGAGGGCGAGCTCGAGCAGGCCGAGGAACTCGGCGGCAGGATCCTCGAGCTGTGCGTCGAGGTCGGCGGCACCATCACCGGCGAGCACGGCGTGGGCCGCGAGAAGATCAACCAGATGTGCGCCCAGTTCCGCCCCGACGAGATCACCACCTTCCACGCGGTGAAGGCCGCCTTCGACCCCGAACGGCTGCTCAACCCGGGCAAGAACATCCCCACGCTGGCCCGCTGTGCCGAGTTCGGCGCCATGCACGTGCACGCGGGTCGGCTGCCGCACCCCGACCTGCCGCGCTTCTGAGGGACGACCATGACCGAGAACACCGACAACGCGCCTGGCATCCACGACGCCCAGGATATTGCCGAGGCCCTCGCCGAGCTGGTGCGCGACGCCGACCGCGACGGGACGCCCCTGCGCATCGTCGGCGGCGACACCAAGGCCTTCTACGGTAGACGCGTGCAAGGCCGTATCCTCGACACGACCGGGCATCGAGGTATCACCTACTATGATCCGGTGGAGCTGATCGTCTCGGTGCGCGCCGGCACGCCCCTGACCGAGCTCGAGGCCACGCTGGCCGAGAACGGCCAGATGCTGGGCTGCGAGCCGCCCCACTTCGGCGATGGCGCCACCGTCGGCGGCATGGTCGCCACCGGGCTCTCCGGCCCGCGACGTCCCTGGGCCGGCAGCGTGCGCGACTTCGTGCTCGGCACCCGGGTGATCAACCACGAGGGCATCGAGCAGCGCTTCGGCGGCCAGGTGATGAAGAACGTGGCCGGCTACGACCTCTCGCGGCTGATGGTCGGCGCCCAAGGGACCCTGGGGCTGCTCACCGAGGTCACCATGAAGGTGCTGCCGCGGCCCGGCACCACTCGCAGCCTGCACCTGGACATGTCGCTGTCCCACGCCCTGGAGAGGCTCGCCGAGTGGGGCCGCCAGCCGTTGCCGATCACCGCCGCCGCCTGGCTCGACGGTGCCCTGCACCTGCGCCTGGAGGGCGGTCCGAGCTCGGTGGCCGCCACCGCCGACCGGCTGGGCGGCGACGAGCTCAAGGACGACTTCTGGACCGCGCTGCGCGAACAGCGGCTGGCGTTCTTCTCGACGGAGGACCCGCGTCCCCTGTGGCGTCTGGCGCTGCCCCACCACACGCCGGCGCTCGACCTGCCCGGCGTCAAGGAGAGCGACCTGCTCTACGACTGGGCCGGCACCCAGCGCTGGGTGAGAAGCGAGGTCCCGGCCGAGACGATCCGCCAGGCCTGCGCCCGCGTCGACGGCCATGCCACCTGCTATGGCCCCCACATCGGTACCGGGGGAACGGTCGAGCCCTTTACCCCGCTGCCGTCGGTGCTGCTCAAGTACCACCGCCGTCTCAAGGCCGAGCTCGACCCCAAGGGGATCTTCAACCCCGGCCGACTCTACGCGGAGTTCTGAGATATGCAGACGCATTTCACCGAGGAAGACCTCAAGAAGCCGCATATCCGCGAGGCCGACCGCGTGCTGCGCACCTGCGTGCACTGCGGCTTCTGCAACGCCACCTGCCCCACCTACCAGCTGCTCGGCGACGAGCGCGACGGGCCGCGCGGGCGCATCTACCTGATGAAGGAGCTGCTCGAGAGCCGCGACGACGACGACCACATCACCGAGGAGACCCGGCTGCACCTGGATCGCTGCCTGACCTGTCGCAACTGCGAGACCACCTGTCCCTCCGGCGTCGAGTACCACAAGCTGCTCGACATCGGCCGCGCCGAGATCGAGCGTCGGGTGCCGCGCAAGGCCAGTGAACGCGCGCTGCGTTACGGGCTGCGCAAGGTCCTGGTCGACCCGAAGCGCTTCCAGGCACTGCTCAAGCTCGGCCTGACCTTCAAGCCACTGGTGCCCGGCTCGCTCAGGGACAAGATGCCACCGGCCCCGGTGGCTGCCGGCCAGCGCCCGGATCATGAACGTCATGCGCGCCAGATGCTGATCCTCGAGGGCTGCGTGCAGCCGGGGCTCTCGCCCAATACCAACGCCGCCACCGCCCGGGTACTCGACCGCCTCGGCATCGGCCTGACCCCGGTGGCCAAAGCGGGCTGCTGTGGCGCCATCGACTTCCACTTGAATGCTCAGGAGGCGGGCCGCGCCCGCGCCCGCGCCAATATCGACGCCTGGTGGCCACACGTGGAGAACGGCTGTGAGGCCATCGTGCAAACCGCCAGCGGCTGCGGTGCTTTCGTCAAGGAGTACGGTGACATCCTCAAGGACGACCCGGCCTACGCCGAGAAGGCCGCCCGTGTCAGCGAGCTGGCCAAGGACCTGGTGGAGGTGCTGCGCGAGGAAGACCTCGAGGCTCTGCAGGTGCAGCAGAGCCGCAAGCTCGCCTTCCACTGCCCCTGCACCCTGCAGCACGCCCAGCAGTTGGGCGGTGCCGTGGAAGGCGTGCTGGCCAAGCTCGGCTTCACTCTCACCCCGGTGGCCGATGCTCATCTCTGCTGCGGCTCGGCGGGCACCTACTCGATCACCCAGCCGGAACTCGCGACCCAGCTGCGCGACAACAAGCTCGACAACCTCGAGGCCGGCAAGCCCGAGGTGATCGTCACGGCAAACATCGGGTGCCAGACGCATCTCGCCGGCGCCGGCAGAACGCCGGTCAGGCACTGGATAGAACTCGTCGATGAGGCATTAACCCCAGCCACGAGCAGCCCTTAGCGCGCATTTCCTGACATCGAGTGAGATGAGCGCCGGGGACAAGGCGGAGCGAGGGTCTTTTGCCATGGATGGCAAAAGCAGCGCCCATGGACGGGTTTACAGCGCCCTCGCGAAGACTTGGCGCCGGGAAAGCTCATCTCTCCGCTGGTCGTGAAAGAGGCTTTTAGCCCGTAGTCAACATCCACCAAGGAGCACCACAATGAAGACCAAGTCCGTACTCACCCTGGCCGACGTCAACGCCATCCTCGACGCCGCCCAGCAGGAAGCCGACGCCAACGGCTGGGCCGTGACCATCGCCGTGGCCGACGACGGTGGCTACCTGCTCGGCCTGCGTCGCCTCGATGGCGCCCCGGCCATGACCCCCGGCATCGCCACCGAGAAGGCCCGCAGCGCCGCCCTGGGCGCCCGCGAGACGCAACTGTTCGAGGAGATGATCAACGGCGGTCGTGACGCCTTCCTCTCCGTGCCGATGCAGGGCCTGCTTTCCGGCGGCGTGCCGGTGCTCGTCGACGGCCAGATGGCCGGCACCGTGGGCGTCTCCGGTGTCAAGCCGGACCAGGACGTGCAGGTCGCCAGGGCCGGCATCGCTGCCGTCGGTTGATGCCTGACGGGGAGCTCGCCCAATGACAGGCGCCCGCTGTCTCTCGGCAGCGGGCGCTTTTTCACATCGGCGCGGAGCGCGCGACCGGCCTATACTTCAACCGGCTGCTACCATAGGGAGGAGCGAAGATGATCAAGAGACTGTTTGCCGCGCTGGTACTCATGGCATTCGCGGCCCCGGCCTGGGCCCATATGTGTCCCTCACTGATGGGAGACATCGACGAGGCACTCGCCGACGACGCCATCGTCGCCCAACTCGAGGAGAGCGAGTTCGACCGGGTGAACGAACTGCGCCAGCAGGGCGAGGCGCTCCATGAGGCCGGCGACCACGACCAATCCGTGGAAGCGCTGAACGAGGCCAAGAGCATTCTCGGCGTATGACTCCATGGCGGGCGGGGCCGTTCACCCTCGTCCGCCATGCCTTATCCTTCACTCTCCTCCGCCGGGCGCTGCCGCACAGTCCAGCACCCACGCCCACAGCGCCCGCTTCGCCTCGCTCGAGGCATCAGGCTGGGCATCGATCACCCCGTACCCCCGCGACGAGCCGATCTGCAGATCCGGCAGCCCGACCAGCATGCCGCCGTCGAGCAGGTCGTCGATCAACCCCCGCCAGCCCATCCCGACGCCCTGGCCGGCGATCGCCGCCTGGACCAGCAGGGTGTAGTTGTTGAACGTCAGCTCCGACGACTCCAGGTAGTCGAAGCCCGACAGCTGCGCGAAATAACGCGGCCAGTCCAGCCAGCTCTGCCCCTGTTCGGCCAGCAGCGTCAGCAACGGCAGCTCCGCCAGCCGCTGCGGCGAGGCGATCGGCCCATGCTGCCTCAGGAAGCCCGGACTACAGACCGGCAGGACCTCTTCCCGAAACAATTGCGGCACCCCGCCCGCCAGGGTCCGCTCGTCGCAGAACAGGATGGCGATGTCCACTTCCTGGGTACGCCAGTCGAGAACGCCCTGGTTGGTCACGATGCGCACATCGATATGCGGATACTGCTCACGGAAGCGCGGCAGCCGCGGCATCAGCCAGTAAGCCGCGAACGAGAAATCGGTCAGGATATTCACGTGGGGATGGCGATGCCGATGCTGGAGCCGGTCGATCGTGCGATCGATGGTCGCGAAGCCTTCCTGCACGCCGACGAACAGCGCCTGCCCCGCCTCGGTCAACCTCACCCCGCGGTAGATACGCTCGAACAGCGGCAGGCCAAGCTGCTCTTCCAGGGCACGGATCTGCTGACTGACGGCCGACTGGGTCGAGCGCAGCTCACGAGCGGCAGCGGTAAAGCTCAGATGGCGGGCCGCCGCCTCGAACACCCGCAGGCTGTTGGGCGATGCCGCCCTGGCTATCCACGACATTAGAAAGACTAATGCCTCCTATAAAAATTTAGCGAGTTTACAGGTCATGAGATTAGCAGGGAGACTGTGGCGACAGCCAGTCAAGGCTTAGCTCGAGCATCCGCAGCCATCGCTCGCTTCGACAACTCGTTTTTTCAACTCGTCTCTACAACTCGTTTCTTCAACAACAGGAGGCCCCATGCCCCGCAAGCAGCCCAACATCCTGTTCCTGATGGCCGACCAGATGGCGGCGTCGGCCCTGCCCGTCTACGGCCACCCGCTGGTCAAGACGCCGCACCTGTCGCGCCTGGCCGAGGAAGGAGTGGTCTTCGATTCGGCCTACTGCAACAGCCCGTTGTGCGCGCCATCGCGCTTCACCCTGATGGCCGGCCAGCTGCCGTCACGCGTCGGCGGCTACGACAATGCCGGCGATTTTCCCGCCGACACCCCCACCTTCGCCCACTACCTGCGCGATGCCGGTTACACCACCGCACTGTCCGGCAAGATGCACTTCTGCGGCCCGGATCAGCTCCACGGCTTCGAGGAGCGCCTGACCACCGACATCTACCCGGCCGACTATGGCTGGTTCGTCGACTGGGAGAACTTCGACGAGCGCCCGAGCTACTACCACAACATGTCCTCGGTGATTCAGGCCGGCCCCTGCGTGCGCTCCAACCAGCTCGATTTCGACGACGAGGTCACCTTCCGCGCCCAGCGCTTCATCTATGACTATGCGCGCAGCGACCGGGATCGCCCTTTCTGCCTGACGGTGTCGCTGACTCACCCGCACGATCCCTACACTATTCCCCAGGCGTACTGGGATCGCTACGATCACGACGAGATCGACATGCCGCGGGTGCCCTACTCGCGTGAGCTGATGGACCCGCACTCCAGGCGCCTGCGTCATGTCTATCAGCTCGACGAGGACACCATCAACGACGCGCAGATCCGCAACGCGCGCCATGCCTATTACGGGGCGCTCAGCTATGTCGACGACCAGATCGGTGAGGTGCTGAAGGCCTTGAAAGAGACCGGTCTCGATGAAGACACCATCATCGTCTTCTCCGGCGACCACGGCGACATGCTCGGCGAGCGCGGCCTCTGGTACAAGATGAGCTGGTTCGAGGACTCCGCACGGGTGCCGATGATCGTCCATGCGCCGGGCCGCTTTACTCCGGGCCGGGTCAGCGAGTCGGTGTCGACCATGGACCTGCTGCCGACCTTTGCCGAGCTCGCCCATGACGGTACCGCGCCGGAATATGCCGTGCCTGTCGACGGGCGCAGCCTGTTGCCGCACCTGACCGGCAGCGGCGGCCACGACGAGGTGATCGGCGAATACCTCGGCGAGGGCGCCATCGCGCCGCTGCTGATGATCCGCCGTGGGCGCTACAAGTTCGTCCACACCGCGCCGGATCCGGACCAGCTGTTCGACCTCGAGGCTGATCCCCTGGAGCTCCACAACCTGGCCGAGGATCCCGCGCACCTCGACCTGTGCAAGCAGTTCCGCAACGAGATCGCCAGCCGCTGGGACTATGAGCGGCTGCACGCCGAGGTGATCGCCAGCCAGCGGCGCCGCAAGCTGGTCTCGCGGGCGCTCATGAAAGGTAAGGTCACGCCCTGGGATCACCAGCCGGTGTTCGATGCCAGCACCCAGTACATGCGCAACACCATCGACCTCGACGATCTCGAGCGGCGTGCGCGCTTCCCGGCCGTGATCGACACCACGCCTTGACCACCCGCGCCCGCCGCCGGCGGGCGCCTCCACCATAACAAGACGAGATACCCCATGAACGACCCTCGCAGCGACGGCCCCCAGGCACGGGGCCTGCCCCCCACCCTCTTCCACGGCTCGGTGGCCGGCGTTCTGGTCTATGCCTTCGCTTTCACCGACCACGTCACGACCTTCTTCAACGCCAGGCTGGACTGGATCCATGAATCCAGGGTTGTAGACTTACCAGACGAAATTCTCACGATTCTATATATTAGAATGAGGAGAAGTATCCCATGAGCCCCCCGAGCAACCCAGCCTCCCCCCGCGTGACCAGCGACATGCAGACGGACTACGTCGTAGGCCAGGACAATATCGAAGGGCGACTGGGCCCCATCGGCTTCGATATCCACAATCGGGTCTTTATCGTATCGGCGCTTGCTTCGGTCGTCTTCATCGTCCTCACCCTGCTGTTTCCGGAGCGGGCCGGGGGCCTTTTCCAGTCCATCGTCGGTTTCTCTACCGGGACGCTGGACTGGTATTTCATGATTGTGGTGGATTTCTTCATCCTGTTCTGTGTGGCGCTCGTCGTCCTGCCCTACGGGTCGGTCAGGCTGGGAGGGCCCGATGCCCGACCGGAGCACAGTTACCTGTCCTGGTTTGCGATGCTGTTCACCGCCGGCATCGGTATCGGACTGCTGTTCTTCAGTGTGCTGGAGCCGGTCTATCATGCCAACGTCTCCTTGCCCCTGGGCATTCCTTCGCCTTTCGGGGCCGATGGTGAGCTCAATCCCGAGGCCATTCCCGAAGCAACCGCTCTGGGCCTTGCCGGCACCTTTCTCCATTGGGGCATCCATGGCTGGGCCGTCTATGTGGTCATGGCGTTGGCGCTGGCTATCTTTACCTATAATAAGGGCCTGCCCTTCTCCATTCGTTCGGCGTTCTTCCCGATCCTCGGCGAGCGTGTCTGGGGCTGGTGGGGGCATGTGATCGACATCCTGGCGGTGTTTTCCACCCTGTTTGGCCTGGCCACGGCGCTCGGACTCGGGGCCCAGCAGGCCAATGCGGGGATGAATTTCGTCTTTGGCATCGACATCAGCACCACCTTTCAGGTCATCGTGATCCTGCTGGTGACGGCGGTGGCCCTGGTATCGGTCTGGCGCGGGCTCGAGGGCGGCGTGAAGAAGCTCTCCGAGCTCAACATGATCCTGGCCGTGTTCTTCTTCTTCTTCGTGCTGTTCGCCGGCCCGACCCTGGTGGGCCTGAGCGGGTTCTGGACGGGGCTTTCGACCTATGTGACGGAGTTCATCCCGTTGTCGGCCCCCTTCGGTCGTGACGATGATGCCTATCGTCAAGCCTGGTCGGTCTTCTACTGGGCCTGGTGGGTCAGTTGGGCACCGTTCGTCGGCATGTTCATCGCCCGGGTGTCGCGGGGGCGCACGGTTCGCGAGTTCGTGATCTGTGTGCTGGTGATTCCCAGCCTGTTCATCTTCATCTGGATGGGCGTCTTCGGTGGCATCGCGCTCGATCAGCTCTATGCCGACCCCGCGGGCAGCCTGGTCAAGGACTACGTGATCGACAATTACAGCCCGGAGCTATCGCTGTTCGGCATGCTCAATGAGCTGCCGCTGACGGGCCTGATGTCGACCCTTGGCATCACTCTGGCGCTGATCTTCTTCGTCACCTCGTCGGATTCCGGCTCGCTGGTGATCGATACCATCACCGCCGGCGGCAAGATCGATGCGCCCAGGCCCCAGCGGATGTTCTGGGCAACGGTGGAGGGATTGATTGCCATCGTGTTGCTTCTCGGCGGCGGCCTGTCGGCGCTTCAGGCCGGGGTGACGGCGACGGCGATTCCGTTCTCCATCGTGATGCTGCTGATGTGCTACTCCATCATCAGGGCGCTCAACGGCGAGCTGCGCCAGTTGCGTCGCAAACCCGCCTGAAGAACGCTGAATGCGTCATTGCAACGGCTCGCTCCCGGGGGCCCGGCGAGACGGGACCCGGGGGGGGAGTGGTCCGAACCGTTCGGATGGCCCAGACTGTCAGGATCGGTAGGCGACGCGGCGGGAGCCGATGGAGACGACATCATGGCGGGAGGCTGGTCGAAGGACGGCGCCGTCCAGGAGCAGATCGACAGCACCGTCGAGGACGCGCTCGAGCGGGCGCGTAGCGCGTTGCCACGGGGAGAGAGCCGGCGTCACTGCGAGGAGTGCGGCGACGAGATTCCCCAGGCCCGCCGCGAGGCCGTTCCGGGTGTGCGGCTGTGCATCGCCTGCCAGAGCGAGCGCGACAAGCGCCGCACCGCCTTCAGCGGCTACAATCGCCGCGGCAGCAAGGATAGCCAGCTGCGCTGACCCAGCAGCCGGACTCATTAGCGTCCTCATCAGTTGCCGCGTATCATCGGCCTATCGATGCAAGTCTCGAGAGCCCCGACCGCATCGGGGCTCTTGCACGTTCGAGGTCACCATGCCGCTGCTCTACTTCCTGCCCCCGCTCGGCGCCGTGCTGATCTGGTCGGGCAACATGACCATCAACCAGCTCACCGTGGGCAGCATCGCCCCCAGCAGCATCGCCTTTCTGCGCTGGGTGCTGGCACTCGCCGTGCTCACCCCCTTCCTGGCCCCCGCCACCTGGAAGCACCGGGCCACGATCCGTCGCGAGTGGCCCAAACTGGCGATACTGGGGCTGCTCGGCATGGCCATGTGGCAGGGTTTGGCCTACGTCGCCGCCGAGACCACCTCGGCCACCAACATGGGCATCCTCGCCGCCATGGTGCCGCTGCTCACCGTGCTGCTCAGCGCCCTGATCCTGCGCGAGCCGCCCAGTCTCGGCGGCACCCTGGGCGGCCTGCTGGCGCTGATCGGTGTCGCCGTGCTGCTGGGCCGCGGCAACCCGCTCTCGCTGCTCGACCTCGAAGTGGCCGCCGGCGATGCGCTGATGCTGGTCGCCGCCACCTGCTACGCCCTCTACGGCGTGATGCTCAAGCGCTGGCCGCTGGGCCTGCCGCCCTGGGTGGTGCTCTACACCCAGGTCTGCTTCGCCGTGCTCTTCCTGCTGCCCCCTTACCTCATGGGCCCGATGACGCCCGTCGACGGCCATAACGTCTGGCTGATCCTGTATGCCGGTATACCGGCCTCGATCGTCACCACCTTCCTGTGGATGCGCGCCATCCGCCAGATCGGCGCCAGCCAGGCGAGTATCTTCATCAACCTGATGCCGCTGTTCAGCGCCCTGATCGCCATGGCCGCCTTGGGCGAGCGCATCGCCGCCTTCCACTTCGTCGGCGGCATGCTGGTGCTGGCCGGGGTGATAATGGCGCAGACGCTGACCCGGCCGCTACGGCGGGCAAGCAAGGACTGCATCGCCGACTAGCGTATCCCCGCCCGCAGGAAGGACTGCACGAACTGGCGCTGGAAGAGCAGGAAGGCGACCAGCAGCGGGGCGATGCTGAGCAACGTGGCGGCGCTGACGGTGGCCCAGTTGACCCCGGTTTCCGGCGCCGAGAAGATCCCCAGCCCCACGGTGAGCGGGCGGCTCTCCACCGAGTTGGTGACCACCAGCGGCCACAGGAAGTTGTTCCAGTGATGGCTGATCGAGACCAGGCCGTAGGCGAGATAGGTGGGCTTGGCGAGCGGCACGTAGACCTTGAGCAGGATCGCCATCCAGCCGCAGCCCTCGACCCGGGCGGCGTCTTCGAGTTCGCGGGGAATGGTCTTGAAGGTCTGGCGCAGCAGGAAGATGCCGAAGGCGCTGGCCACGTAGGGCAGCCCGATGCCGGTGATGGTGTCGACCAGCCCCAGGGCGCTGGCGATGCGGTAGTTCTCGACGATCAGCACCTCGGGGAAGACGAACAGCTGGATCAGCACCAGCATGAACAGGATGTCCTTGCCGGGGATCGGGAAGCGCGCGAAGGCGAAGCCAGCCAGGGTGCACACCACGAACTGGGCGGCGACGATACCGGTGACCAGCAGGAAGGTGTTGACGTAGTAGCGGGCGAAGGGGGCCTGGGCCCAGGCATTGGTGAAGTTGTCGAGCGTCAGCGGGGCGAACAGGTCGAAGCGCACCATGAAGGCAGGCGGGTGGAAGGCCGCCCAGAAGGCATAGAGCAGCGGGAAGATCCAGATGATCGCCAGCAGCCAGGCGGCGGTGGTTTCCAGACGGGGCAAACGCACCAGTCGGCGTGGCAGGGTCGTGGCGGCGGTAGGCGTGGTCATGGCCCGCTCCTCGAGATCATCACTGGTAGTGCGTGCGGGGATCGAGCACGCGGAACTTGATCGTCGCCACCACGGCGAGCACCAGCAGGATCACCACGGTGATGGTGGCGGCATAGGTGCGGTCGAAGAAGGAGAAGGCGTTCTCGTAGACGTAGTAGAGCAGCAGGTTGGTAGCGTTGTTGGGCCCGCCCTTGGTGAGGATGAAGAGGTGATCCACCACCCGCACCGCGTTGATCAGCGCATTGATCAGCACGAACAGGGTGGTCGGCATCAGCAGCGGGAAGGTCACCCGCCAGAAGAAGCTCCAGCGGCTGGTGCCCTCCAGGTCGGCGGCCTCCTCGAGCTCCGGCGGGATGCTCTGCAGCGCCGCCAGGTAGAAGATCATGAAGAAGCCGGCCTCCTTCCAGACGGTCATCACGATCACCGAGGTGAGCGCCACGCTCGGGTCGCCCAGCCAGTTCGGTCCGCTGATGCCGATCGCGCCCAGCAGCTTGTTGAACAGGCCGATCTGCGGCGCGTAGAAGAACATCCAGATATTGGCCGCGGCGATCATCGGCAGGATGGTCGGCGTGAAATAGGCCATCCGCACCAGGCCACGCCCCGGCAGGCGGGCGTTGACGAACAGTGCCATGCCCAGCGCCAGGGCGATGGAGGTGGGAATGGTGCCGAGCGCATAGATCAGGTTGTTGCGGGCGACCTTCCAGAAGGTGCGATCCTCGATCAGCAGCGCATAGTTCTCGAGCCCGACGAACTCCGTCGGCGCGCCGCGGAAGCCGGGCAGGAAGAGGCTGTTGATCAGGGTGGCGACGGTCGGCAGGTAGGCGAAGGTGCCGAGCAGCACCGCCGCCGGCAGCAGCAACAGGGCACCGTAGACCTGCATGCGCCGATCGGCATTGTGAATCACCATGGCATGTCCTGTCTGGGGCTGCCCGGGGGCAAGGGCTATGAGGAGGCGCTGTGAATCCTTCCCTGGACGCTACATTTGCCATCCAGGGCGGGACCTCCTCATCGACCTGCCCCGGCGCCCCTGATTGCGTTGGCTCCAATATTCAGCCTGACAGTACTTCAACGCGCGTAGCGCCGCAGGGCGGCCTCGGCTTCCGCCTGAGCCTGGGCCAGCGCCTCCGCGGGCGACATCTGCCCGGTCAGCGCCGCCTGCACGGCGTTGTCGAGCGACCGCCGCACGCGGCCGCCCTGGTAGGTGGCCAGCTCCGCCGTGGCGTGCTCGAGCTGGTCGCGGGCCACCGCCGCCGGCGGGAAGGTCTCGACGTAGTCGCGCAGCGCCTCGGTCTCGTAGGCCGCCGGGCTCACACCCATGTAGCCGGTCTCGATGGACCAGGCCGCGGCGCGCTCCGGCGCCGTCATCCAGCGGATGAAGGTCATGGCGGCACGGCGCTCGTCCTCGCTGGTGTCCTTGAAGAGGTAGAAGTTGCCACCGCCGGTAGGGCTGCCGCGCTGGGTGTTCATGGGCAGCATGGCGACGCCGAAGTCGAAGTCGGCCTCGTTGCGCACCGCGGTGAGGTTGCCGGTGCTGTGCCACATCATGGCGGTGGCCTGCTCGATGAAGTTCTGGCGCAGGGTGCCCCACTCGATGGTGCCGCCAGGCATCGCCGCGTGCTCGTCGGCCAGCGAAACCCAGTACTCCAGCGCCTCGATGGCCGCCGGGTCGTCAAAGTAGACCTCGGTGCCGTCCTCGCTCATCAGCCGGTGGCCATTCTGGAAGGCGAAGGCCTGGAACATCCAGTAGGGGTAGCCGGTGGAGGGCACCATCACGCCCCACTGCTCGCCCCCCGAGGCTTCGCGCACGGCAGCGGCCATCTCGGCCATCTCCTCCCAGGTCTCGGGCGGAGTGTCGGGGTCGAGCCCGGCGTCCGCGAAGGCATCCTTGTTCCAGTAGAAGACGATGGTCGAGCGCTGGAAGGGGATGCCATAGGTCTGGCCGTCGAGCCGGCCGTTCTCCATCAGCCCGGGGTAGAAACCGTCGAGCCATTCGCGCTCCTCGTCGCTCTCGATCAGGTCGTCGAAGGCGACGATCACGTCCTGTTCGATCAGCTCGTAGAGGTCGATGGAGAACATCACCGAGAGCTGCGGGGCGTCGCCGGCCTCGACCGCCGACATGGCGCGCACCCGGGTGTCGTCGTAGTTGCCGGCGTAGATGGCATCCACCGAGATGTCCGGGTGCTCGGCCTCGAAGTCGGCGACCAGGCCGTCGATCACCTCGGTGAGGGCACCGCCCACCGCTACCGGGTAGTACATGGTCAGCTCGGTCTGCGCCTGGGCAGACAATGAGCCGGCGGCCAGCAGGCCGGCCACGGCCAGGCCGCTGCTCTTGAGCTTGCCCTTGCTGAATGGGTTTTGCGCGTTCATTGGTTCACTCCTGGCGTGTCGTTCCCTGCTTGGGTGGACGAGGGTCGGGCCTCGTGTCTCTGCACTGGGGGCTGCTGCGCCAGCCGGCCCGGGGCGGCGGCAAGGTCGTACCCCCGAAGCGGCAGGCGTTGTCCATCTCCCGCGCTGAAGAAGTGCGCCGCCGAGGGCGGCCACTGCAGGCGGCAGGGCGAGTGCGCGCCGACCTCGGGCACCCCGTCGACCCGGGCGCGCAGCTGCTGGCTGCCGACCTTGAGCCGCACGATGCTGTCGGCGCCCAGGTACTCCGCGTCGATTACCTCGGCGGGCACGCCGGGAGCGTCCACCGGCAGCAGCCGGATATCCTCGGGGCGCACGCCCAGCAGGTGCCCCTTGGCGTCGTGCGAGGCGATGGAGCAGTGCGGCTCGCCGTCGATGACGGCGCCATCGGCCGCGGCGGCAAGCGACACCAGGTTCATCGCCGGGCTGCCGATGAAGCTGGCCGCGAACGCCGAGGCCGGATGGTTGTATAGCTCACCGGGCGTGCCATCCTGCACGAGGTGTCCGTCCTGCATCAGGATCACCCGGTCGCCCATGCTCATCGCCTCGACCTGGTCGTGGGTGACGTAGATCACCGTCATGCCGAGACGCTGCTGCAGCGCCTTGATCTCGCGGCGCATCTCGCCGCGCAGCCGGGCATCGAGGTTGGAGAGCGGTTCGTCCATCAGGCAGATGGGGTGCTCGGAGATGATCGCCCGGGCCAGGGCCACCCGCTGGCGCTGGCCGCCGGAGAGCTGGGCCGGCTTGCGTTCGAGGTAGGCCTCGAGGTCGACGAGCTGCGCCACCCGGGCCAGCCGCTCCTGGCGCTCGGCCTTGGGGACCTTGCGGCTGCGCAGGCCGAAGACGATGTTGTCGGCGACGCTGAGGTGGGGAAAGAGCGCATAGGACTGGAACACCATGCTGATGCCGCGATCCCCCGGTGGCAGATGGGTCACGTCGCGCTCACCGATATGGATGCGCCCGCCGCTCGCCTGTTCGAGGCCGGCGATCATCCGCAGGGTGGTCGACTTGCCGCAGCCGGAGGGGCCGAGCAGGATCACGAACTCACCGGGTGCCACGGCGAAGGAGATACGGTCGACGGCCGCCTGGCCGCCCCAGGTCTTGCTCACCGCCTCGAGCCGGATTCGCTGATGACCGTGCTTGTCGTCGCGCTTGTGATGGTTCTGGTCGTCGTGCATGGCGTGCTCGTTACCAGGAAGCCTGGCGCAGTGCGACATGTCGTTCACCCCGCCCTCCCATGAACAGCGTAGCCGGTGATTCGCGTGTCTGCGGGCATCTTCCACGGGACGGATGACACCCCGATGACGGTGGCATGGCAGCCGAGGCATGACAGCCGGGCGCCGCTGCGTGCATGCTAGAATCCTTCCTTCACCCTGATCAGGAACCGACGCGTCATGTCCCTCGACGATCTGCACCTGAACCTGCGCAACCTGACCCCGGACGACTACCCGCAGCTCCAGGCGTTGATGGACCGGGTCTACGACGACATCGGCGGCGCCTGGCCGAGACCCACCATCGACAAGCTGATCAAGGAGTTTCCCGACGGGCAGATCGTCATCGAGGACGACGAGACCATCGTCGGCGTGGCCCTGACGGCACTGGTCGACTACGACACCTTCTCCAACCCCCACCGCTACGATGACCTGATCGGCAAGCGCGAGACCATCCTCAACGATCCGGACGGCGATGCCATGTACGGGCTCGACGTGCTGATCCATCCGGACTATCGCGGCTACCGCCTGGGCCGGCGTCTCTACGAGGCGCGCAAGGAGCTGTGCCGTTCGATGAACCTGCGGGCGATACTCGCCGGCGGGCGGATCCCCAATTACCACGAGCACGCCCACGAGCTCTCGCCGGCCGAAT
Source organism: Halomonas sp. LMYGS-3 (assembly GCF_059509875.1). Taxonomy (NCBI): domain Bacteria; kingdom Pseudomonadati; phylum Pseudomonadota; class Gammaproteobacteria; order Oceanospirillales; family Halomonadaceae; genus Halomonas; species Halomonas sp. LMYGS-3. Next base: position 41,602 of record NZ_JCAKFQ010000016.1, read on the forward strand.
ACCTCGACAGGGTCGCGCGCAAGGAGATCCACGACCCCATCCTCTCCTTCCAGTTGGCCAACGACTTTCAGGTCAAGCGCCTGCTGAGGAAGTACCTGCCGGAGGACGAGAAGTCCCAGGGCTATGCCACCCTGCTGGAATGGAACAACATCCTCTTCGAGCCCGCCGAGCGGGTGCTCGAGAATCGCCCTACCCAGGTGCGGGTCGGTGCCGTGCAGTGGCAGATGCGCGAATTCGACTCGGTGGAGGCGGTACTGCAGCAGGTGGAATACTTCGTCGACGCGCTCTCCGACTACCAGAGTGACTTCGCCGTGTTCCCGGAACTGTTCAACGCCCCGTTGATGGGCCTGCAGGACCGCGCCGCCCAGCAGGACCAGCAGGCAGCGATCCGTTTCCTGGCCGGCTTCACCGAGCACTTCGTCACCGAGCTGTCGCGCATGGCGGTGGCCTACAACATCAACATCGTCGCCGGCTCGATGATCGAGCTGCGCGACGACGACCGCCTCTACAACGTCAGTTACCTGTGCCACCGTGACGGCACCATCGAGCACCAGGACAAGCTGCACATCACCCCCCAGGAGCGGCGCGACTGGGTGATCGACGGCGGTGACGAACTTCGCGTGTTCGACACCGACGCCGGCCGCGTGGGCATCCAGATCTGCTACGACGTGGAGTTTCCCGAGCTCTCGCGGCTGCTCGCCGACCAGGACATGGACATCCTCTTCGTGCCCTTCTGGACCGACACCAAGAACGGCTACCTGCGGGTGCGCCACTGCGCCCAAGCGCGGGCCATCGAGAACGAGTGCTACGTGGTGCTGTGCGGCAGCGTGGGCAACGTGCCCTCGATCGAGAACCTCGACATCCAGTACGCCCAGTCATCGGTCTTCTCGCCGTCGGACTTCGCCTTCCCCCACGACGCCGTGCTCTCCGAGACCACCCCCAACACCGAGATGGTGATGTTCTCGGACCTGGACCTGACCCGGCTCACCGTGGTGCGCGCCGAAGGCTCGGTGACCAATCTCAAGGATCGCCGCAAGGACCTCTTCGACCTGCGCTGGCGCGACTGGTCGTGGAAGTCCGGGGCGAACCTGGAGGAGGGCTGACGCCATGCTGCGCCACCTGCGCCGCTGGCGGGCGAAGAGCTTCGAGGCACGCCACCCCTTCCCCGGGGAGGCCTGGCACGAGGCCCGTTCGCGCCTGCCGCTGCTGGCGGCACTGCCCGACGACGAGGCCGGGCGCCTCGGCCGGCGGGCCTGGCGCTTCCTGCATGCCAAGCGGCTCAGCCTGCACCCGGAGCTCGCCGAGACCACCCCCTTCGACCTGCCGGCCCAGCTGGCGCTGGCCGCCCAGGCCTGCCTGCTGACCCTGGGCTGGAGCGAGTGGGAGCACGACGAGGCCTTCACCGGGGTCCACGAGATCCTGGTGCTGCCCGAGGCCTTCCGGCGCCAGGTCGAGGAGATGGACGAGTTCGGCGTGATGCACGCCTACGAGGACGAGCGCGCCGGCGAGACCTCCTCCCAGGGCCCGGTGGTGGTGGCCTTCCCGGACCTGATGGAGAGCGGCGACTTCAGCGGCTTCAACGTGGTGATCCACGAGCTGGCCCACAAGCTCGACCTGGGCAACTCGCTCGACGTCGACGGCTTCCCACCACTGCCCCGCGAGATCGATCCGCGGGACTGGCACCGGGTGTTCACGGGCGTGTGGAACGACCTCCAGGCACGACTCGAACGCGGCGAGGAAACGCCCATCGACGACTATGCCGCCAGCCACCCCGGCGAGTGCTTCGCGGTCTGCTGCGAGCACTTCTTCACCGCCCCCGACGTGCTGCACCGGGCCTACCCGGCGCTCTACGATCTCCTTACCCGCTACTTCCGCCAGGATCCGCTGACGCGGCTGCCGAACCGGAGCGAGCCGACGCCATGAGCCGGCGCCTGGCCATCCCTCTGCTGCTGGTCATGGGACTGATAGCCCTCGGACTGCTGTGGCAGTGGCTGGCCATGCAGGAGCTGCTGACGCTGGGGAACCTGATGAGACTGGTGAAGGGGGCGGTGGCCTGGCGCGATGCCCCCTGGGCGGTGCTGGTGATCATGGGCGTCTATGCCGGGGCATCGCTGGTGATGTTCCCGCTGAGCCTGCTGGTGGCCCTGACCGGCCTGCTGTTCGGCCCCTGGTGGGGCTTCGCCCATGCCCTGGCCGGCACCCTCGCGGCCTCGATGCTGACCTGGTGGGTGGGACGCCGGCTGGGGCGTGACGCCCTGCTGCGCCATGGCGGGAAGCGCCTGCGCGGCCTGTCCCGCTACCTGGCCGGCCGCGGCATCCGCACCATGACCCTGGTGAACCTGTTGCCGCTGGCCCCCTTCACCCTGACCAACCTGATGGCCGGCGCCTTTCGCCTGCGCTTTCGCGACTACATGATCGGATCGGTGCTGGGCATCGCCCCGGGGGTCGCGGGCGTCACGCTGCTCGGCAGCCAGCTCGGGCAGCTGGCCACAGCCGAGAGCCGTGGCGAACTGCTGTGGGCGGCAGGGGGCCTGCTCGTCGGCATCCTGCTGCTGGTCGGGCTCAAGCGTTGGGCCGACCGTCGGCGGCGTCGCGTCCCTCACTGACTCGATCCTATTTCGGTGGCACCTCGGGCTCGTCGTGGTGACGGCTCGGCCACCAGGAGGGGCGCTCCTGCTCCCACTCCTCCTGCACCAGATAACGTAACAGGCGCCCCCGGTAGCGAAGCATCTGCCACTCGGCACCGATGCGCCCCCGCACCCGCTCCCAGCCGCCATCATCGGCATGGGTGAAGGGTCCCCCTCGGGCAATCGCCCGCCGGTAGACCGCCAGGCAACGTTCAGCGCAGTGGCGCTCATCGTAGGCCTCTGCCGTGGCCAGGGCCGCCCGAGCCATCGGCTCGCGCCGCGCCGTCGGGGCCAGCTCGAGGATGGCGTCGGCCATGGCTTGCTCATCGTCCCCGATCAACAGGCGTCCGTTGTGGCGATCGCGCACCACCTCCCGCACCCCCGGGGCGGAGACCGCCACCACCGGCAGCCCTGCGGCCATCGCCTCCGCAATCACCATTCCCTGGGTCTCGCTGTGCGAGGCGAAGGCGAAGACATCCATGGCATGATAGGCATCGATCAAGGTCTGCCCTTCCAGCCTGCCGGTGAAATGAAAGCGTGCGGCCACGCCCCGTGCCGCGGCGATCTCCGCCATGGTGCGGCGGGCCTCGCCCTCGCCGGCCACCAGGAAATGCGCCTCGGGCAACGTGACCAGGGCCCTGGCGGCCGCCTCGGCCAGCAGGGACAAATTCTTCTCCCTGGCCAGGCGCCCCAGGTGGCCGACGACATAGGCCTCGGCTGGAATCCCCAGCCGCTCCCGCCAGCCACGACCGTCGCCCAGGGCGAAACGTAGCGTGTCAACGCCACTGGGCACCACGCTGATCTCCGGATTGGCGTCACGCTCGAGCAGCAGGTCGCGGATGCTCTCGCTGGGGGCGATCACTGCATCGCACAGGCGGGTGTACTCGGTGGCCAGGGCGATGGCGAAGCGCCGCATGCGCGGCGAGTCACCGGGCACATAGTGGGTGTAATGCTCGTAGAGGGTGTGGTGGGTAAACACCAGCGGCAGGCCATAGGTTTCCGCCGACCGGGCCGCGGTATCGCCCAGCAGGAAGGGATGATGGGAGTGCACGATGTCCGGCGCGAAGGTCTCGATGGCGTCGATGAGCTGTCCCGGGATGGGGACCGGCAACGAGAAGTCGCTGCCGTTGAAATGCTGCACCGCCGCTACTCGCACCACATCCGTTTCGTGCTCGGGCTGCCCCGCGAGCCTCGGTGCCACGACCAGCACCTGGTGTCCGGCGGCCTGCAGTCGGCGCTTCAGTCGCTGCACCGACTCGCTGACCCCGCCGACGATGGGCAGATAGGTATTGGTGAACATCAGCACATTCACGGCAACTCCCCACTCCCGGTAAACCGGTCAGGCTGCAGAGGTGGCACCCGCTTGACCATCTCCTGTTCAAGATAGGCGACAAAGGCCCGGATGCGCGCCGGCACATGGCGCCGCTGCTGGTAGACCGCATGGAAGTCGGCCCGTATCCCCCGCCACTCCGGCAGCAGTTCGACCAGGGTGCCGCTGGCCAGGTGCGTGTACACGTCCCACCAGGAGCGCAGGGCGATGCCGTGGCCGCTCAACGCCAGGCCCACTATCACCTCGCCGTCGTTGCTGGCGAGCGGGCCGGTAACCTTCACCGCCTGCTCCTCCGCGGGGCGGCCACGCCGCTGGAAACGCCATACGGCGAAGTCGCTGTCGTTCTCGCGCAGCAGCAGGCAGGCATGGGCCGCCAGGTCCGTCGGGGCGCGCAGCGGTGGCATGCTCGCCGCATAGGCCGGCGCGGCGCAGAGGATCCTCCGGCTGGCAAGGATGCGCCGTGCCATCAACCGCGAGTCGGGCGGCTCTCCCACCCGGATGCCGATGTCGAACCCCTGGTCACCCAGGCTCAGCGGAAAGTTGGAGAGCTCCAGCACCCCCTCGATGCCGGGATGGTCGCGGCAGAACGCGGAGAGCAGCGGCGCCACGTGTCGGCGGCCGAAGCCGAAGGTGGAGTTGATCCGCAACGGGCCGGAGAGCTCGGCCTGCTGCTCGCCCAGGGTCTCCTCGAGCTCGCGGAGCTCCTCGAGAATCGCCGCCCCACGCGCCAGGTAGAGCTCCCCCTCGGCGGTCAGGGTCAGGCGCCGGGTGGTACGGCTGGCCAACGCCACCCCGAGCCGCCCCTCGAGCTGCTTGAGGCGCTTGCTCACCGCCGACAACGACAGCCCCAGCTCTCGCGCCGTGGCGGTGAGGCTGCCGCCATGAGCCAGGTGCTGGAAGAAGGTCAGGTCATCGAACTGGGCCATGGCACCCTCCACTTATGCTCAACAATGGATTGCACTATAGCCCGATTATCTCTCCCGGATCACGGACTAGACTGGGGCTACCCGATCATGTTCACACCCAGGAGACGTTTCATGTCCCATCGTATCGCGGTGATTCCCGGCGACGGCATCGGCACCGAGGTGATGCCCGAAGGCCTGCGGGCGCTCGAAGCCGCCGCCCGGCGCTTCGACATCGACCTGACCCTCGAGCACTTCGACTTCGCCTGCTGCGACTACTACCTCGAGCACGGCCAGATGCTCCCCGACGACTGGTTCGACCAGCTCAAGGACTTCGACGCCATCTTCTACGGCGCCGTGGGCTGGCCGGAAAAGGTGCCGGACCACATCTCGCTGTGGGGCTCGCTGCTGCAGTTCCGCCGTCAGTTCGACCAGTACATCAATCTGCGCCCCTGCAAGCTGCTGCCGGGCATCAAGAGCCCCCTGGCCGATCGCAAGCCCGGTGACATCGACTTCTATGTGGTGCGCGAGAACACCGAGGGCGAGTACTCCAGCGTCGGTGGCAAGATGTTCGAGGGCACCGAGCGCGAGGTGGTGATCCAGGAGACGGTGATGACTCGGGTCGGCGTCGACCGGGTGCTGAAATACGCCTTCGACCTGGCGGCCTCCCGCCCTCGAAAAAAGCTCACCTCGGCGACCAAGTCCAACGGCATCGCCATCACCATGCCGTGGTGGGACGAGCGGGTGAACGCGATGAGTACGAACTATCCCGACGTCGGCGTCGATGCGTTCCATATCGACATCCTGACCGCCAACTTCGTCATGCACCCCGACTGGTTCGACGTGGTGGTGGCCAGCAACCTGTTCGGCGACATCCTCTCCGACCTGGGCCCGGCCTGCACCGGCACCATCGGCGTGGCGCCCTCGGCCAACATCAACCCGGAAGGCAAGTTCCCGAGCCTGTTCGAGCCGGTGCACGGCAGCGCCCCGGACATCGCCGGCAAGGGGATCGCCAACCCCATCGGCCAGATCTGGTCCGGCGCCATGATGCTCGAGCACCTGGGCCACAAGGAGGCCGGCAAGGCCATCGTCGATGCCTTCGAAGCGGTACTGGCCGAGGCCGACCCCGCGGTGCTGACCGCGGACGTCGGCGGCACCGGCACCACCGAGACCCTGGGCCGGGCCATCGCCGAGCGCATCGCCGGCTGATTGCCGCCCGCTCACCGACAGCGCCCCGCCCGGTTCCCCGGGCGGGGCGCTACGCCTTCAGACAGGCAGACGATCCCCCCAGACGGGCAGCGATCCGCGCCACGCCATTCCCCATCACGCAATGGTCACAACGTGATCCGCCGAGTTTCAATATCGCACCCGCGCTTTCACCAGACCGACCCCAAGGCTTGTGAAGCCGTCATGGAGTCAGTGAAGGTGTCGCCAGACCGAACAAGACCACAACGGGCACTCCATGCACGATATTCGACCATTCCAGTGTGACCAGCGCGCCGGCCCGACAGAGCGGGGCGACCATGCTGAGTGAGTGGATCGAATACAGCCTGGCGGGTGACCGGGCCGCCGAACGAGGCCGGATACCCGGTGGGCAGTATCGGCTGCTCGGCCCCGGCCTGCTCGAACTCGTGCCCGACGCCACCGGCGAGGCGGCCCACGCCACTGTGCTCTCGGCAGGCATCCACGGCAACGAAACCGCCCCCATCGAGCTGCTGGGCGAATGCCTGGCGCGACTCGAGGCCGGCCTGATCCACGTCGGTGCGCCGGTGCTGGTGATCCTCGGCAACCTCGAGGCGATCCGCCGTGCCGAGCGCTACGTGACCACCAACCTCAACCGGCTGTTCCGTCGCGATATCGATGAGGTCGGCATGGAGCCGGAACGGGCTCGCGAGCTGATGGCGGCGGTGGACGCCTTCCATGCTCGCCACGTCGGCCCGTCGCGCCGTTGCGCCCTTCTTCACTATGACCTGCATACGGCGATCCGCGACAGCCGCTACCCGCGCTTCGTGGTCAGTCCCTTCGCCGCGACCGGCGTGGCCCCCGAGCAATGGGCCTGGCTGGCCGCCGCCGGCATCCAGGCGGTGCTCCACCAGCACCGCCACAGCTGGACCTTCTCCCACTACTCGAAGCACTATCATGGGGCCCAGGCCTTCACCCTCGAGCTCGGGCGCGCCCTGCCCTTCGGCCACAACGACCTGGTGGCCCTGGCCCCCATGGGACGGCTGCTCGAGTCGCTGATCGCCGGACGCGCGCCGGCCACCGGCGACCCCGGACGGATGGCCTTCTTCCGCGTGGAGCACGAACTGATGCGCGAAGCCGAGGCGTTCCGGCTCTGCTTTCCCGACGACACCCCCAACTTCACCGAGTTCGCCCCCGGCACCCTGCTGGCCGAGGATGCCCGGGCCGGCGACACCCGGGTCGGCGAGACGCCCCTGCGGGTGGTCTTTCCCAATGCCGCCGTCGAGCTGGGGGCCCGGGCGGCACTGCTGGTCAGCCCCGCACCGACACCGGAAACCTGATCGCTTCACACAGGATCCTGCGGCACACCCACCCATCTACAGATGAAATTATCGAAAAACTACAACAACCAGGAGGTAATATCATGACAAAGACTTTCCCCACCCCATACCAAAGTCGAACACCCCGCTCTCGACGCTTCGCTGCCGAAAGGCCAACGGGCTGTTAGAATCGCCCCCTTTTCGCGCCACTCCCCATACCGGCGCGTCGCCCATGGCGACCTTACCTGACCCGGAGCCCGTTCCATGGCCGATACCCCGATCCCGCTGGAAGTGCGTAACATCAAGAAGCGCTTCGGCGACACCGAAGTCCTCAAGGGTCTGTCGCTCAAGGCCCACAAGGGCGACGTCATCACCCTGATCGGAGCCTCCGGCTCCGGCAAGAGCACCTTCCTGCGCTGCATGAACCTGCTCGAGCAACCCGACGAGGGCGACCTGCTCGTCCACGGCGAGGAGATCCGTTTCAAGCAGACACGGCATGGGCGCGAGCCCGCCGACTGGAAGCAGGTGGTACGCATGCGTGCCAGGCTCTCCATGGTGTTCCAGAGCTTCAACCTCTGGGCCCATATGACCCTGCTCGAGAACGTCATCGAGGCCCCCGTCCATGTCCTCGGCAAGCCGAAGAAGGAAGCCATCGAACAGGCCCGGGCGCTGCTCGATCGCGTCGGCCTGTCGGCACGTGCCGACGCCTACCCCGCCCAGATGTCCGGTGGCCAGCAGCAGCGCGGCGCCATCGCCCGGGCGCTGGCCATGAACCCCGAGGTGATGCTGTTCGACGAGCCCACCTCGGCACTCGACCCGGAACTGGTCGGCGACGTGCTCAAGGTGATGCGCGACCTCGCCGCCGAGGGCCGCACCATGGTGGTGGTGACCCACGAGATGGGCTTCGCCCGAGACGTCTCCAGCCAGGTGATCTACCTGCACCAGGGGGTGGTGGAGGAAGCCGGTCCCCCCACCGAGGTGCTCGGCAATCCCCGGTCGCCACGCCTCAAGCAGTTCCTGGCCCCCAAATACTGATGCCCGCGTACTGACGCTCACGCACGGAAGGGAACCGAGATGCTCGATCTTCACGGCTATGGCCCACGGCTGCTCGAGGGCGCCGGGGTCACCATCCAGCTGGCGATACTCTCGCTGGCACTCGCCATCGTGCTGGGGTTGCTGACCGCCAGCGCCAAGATGTCGCGCAGCTGGCTGCTGCACAAGGTCGCCACCCTCTACACCACGCTGATCCGGGGCGTGCCGGACCTGGTGTTGATGATGCTGCTGTTCTTCGGTGGCCAGATGGCGCTCAACGCCGTCACTGATGCCTTCTACGACCGCTTCGGCGTGGACTGGTACGTCAACCTCAATGCCTTCGCCGCCGGAGTGCTGACCATCGGCTTCATCTTCGGCGCCTACATGGGCGAGACCTTCCGCGGCGCCTTCATGGCCGTGGATCACGGCCAGATCGAGGCCGGCAAGGCCTACGGCATGAGCCCGTGGCTGGTATTCCGTCGCATCCGCTTCCCGCTGATGATGCGCCACGCCCTGCCGGGGCTCTCCAACAACTGGATGGTGCTGCTCAAGACCACGGCACTGGTCTCGGTGATCGGCCTCTCCGACATGGTGCGCATCGCCGCCGAGGCCTCCCGCGCCACCCACGAGCCCTTCACCTTCCTGATCCCGGTGGCCCTGATCTACCTGCTGATCGCGTCGGTATCGGAGTGGGCCTTCGCGCGGCTGCAGAAGCGCTACAACGTCGGCTTCGGGGAGCACTGACATGGACAACTTCACGACCTGGTTCACCGAGCTGCTCGCCGGCAACGTCATCTTCACGCCCCAGACCCTGGGCTACTACTGGACGGGGCTGGTCACCACCAGCCAGCTGGTGTTTCTCTCCCTGGTGATCGGCCTGGTGCTGGCGATCCCGCTGGCCATCGGGCGCAGTTCACGCCACCGCTGGATCAGCCTGCCGATCTACGCCTACACCTACGTGTTCCGCGGCACGCCGTTGCTGATCCAGCTCTACATCATCTACTACGGGGTGGTGTTCTTCGATGGCATCCAGGACACCTTTCTGTGGCCGATCCTGCGCGAGGCCTTCTACCCGGCGCTGATCGCCTTCACCCTCAATACCGCGGCCTATACCACCGAGATCTTCCGCGGCGCCATCAAGGCCACCCCCCGCGGCGAGATCGAGGCGGCACGGGCCTACGGCATGTCCCAGTCCTTGATGATGCGGCGCATCATCCTGCCCAGCGCCTTCCGCCGCGCGTTGCCGGCCTACGGCAACGAGGTGATCTTCATGCTCCACGCCAGCGCCATCGCCAGCGTGGTGACGCTGATGGACCTCACCGGGGCGGCGCGCTTCGTCTACGCCCGCTTCTACGCCCCCTTCGAGGCCTTCATCTTCGTGGCGGTGATCTACCTCTGCCTGACCTTCGCCATCCTCTACTTCTTCCGCTACCTGGAGAAGAAGCTGCTGGCGCACTTGAAACCCGCCTGACGAAAAGGCGTCAAACGAGCGTTGGAAGACACCCCGGAGCAACGCATTTCCCGTCCCGCGGGACTGCGCTACAGTCAACGGCGATGTCCATAAGACAACGCCTTTTCAGTGACTTGTAAACAACAAGGAAACGATCCATGAAGAAACTGCTGACCATCACGATCCTGGGCACGGCACTGGCCGCCGGAACCGCCCAGGCCCGTGAATACGACCATGTGCGCTTCGGCGTCGACGTGCCCTACGAGCCCATGGAGTACCGCACCGCGGACGGCGAACTCACCGGCTTCGACATCGAGCTGGGCAATGCCCTGTGCGCCGAGATCGGCGTCACCTGTGAATGGATCGAGCAGGAGTGGGACGGCATCATCCCCGGCCTGCTGGCCCGCAACTACGACGCCATCATGTCGTCGATGACCATCAACGACGAGCGTCGCCAGACGCTGCTGTTCTCCGATCCCTACATCACCATTCCCGGCGCCTGGTTCGCTCCGGCCGGCAGCGAGCTCACGGAGATCAACGAGGAGGCCCTGTCCGGCAAGAGCATCGGCGTGCAGCGCGGTACCACCTACGACAACTACGCTACCGACACCTTCGGCAGCATCGCGACGGTCAACCGCTACTCCACCGCCGACGACATGGTGCTGGACCTGGAGGCACAGCGTCTCGACCTCGTCTTCCTGGAGTTCGTGGTCGGCAAGACCACCCTGCTCGACGACGACGGCAGCTACAAGGTGGTCGGCGGGATGGTCACCGAGCCCGAGGAGTACTTCGGCGAAGGCTTCGGCATCGCCTTCCGCCAGCGCGACGAGGCGCTGGCCGAGCGTTTCAACGAGGCCCTGGCCACTCTGAAGGAAGACGGCACCTACGACGAGATCTACGAGAAGTACTTCGGCGAGGAGTGAGGCACAGGCGAGCCGCCACACGATGGTGACTCACCCGCCTGCCCCCGGCCGTCGGCCGGGGGCATCGTGTCAGGCACTCAGCCGCCGCGATGGGGCCCCGGCACATGGCTGCTGTCGAGCAGTTCGGGCGACTCCTCGGCGGGCAACGGCTGGGACAGTTCCTGCAGGATCCCGCAGTGGCCGGAGTCCGCCTCGCCGCTGCAGCGCGAACGCAGGTTGACCAGTGCCTCGCGCAACGCCTGGAGCTGGGCCAGGCGCGCCTCCACGTGCGCCAGGTGGTCATCGATCAGGCCGTTGACGGCATCGCAGGGCTGGCGAGGGTGATCGTGGTAGTCCAGCAGGGTGCGGATCTCGTCCAGCGTCATGTCCAGCGCGCGACAGTGGCGGATGAAGCGTAGCCGCTGGGTGTGCGCCTCGGCGTAGAGCCGGTAGTTGGCGTCGCTGCGTGCCGGCTCGGGCAGCAGCCCCTCGCGCTCGTAGTAGCGAATGGTCTCCACGGCGCACCCCGTGCGGGTGGCCAGCTCACCGATCTTCATGCCTCACGCCTCCGGTCGCCCTACCTTACAGTCACTACCTACCTTATAGTCACTATAGGGTATGTGCTCCGCAACAGTGAACCACCAGACGTTACGCGAGGTCGGCTCGACCATCGTGATTGGCCTGATGGGCGTAAACGCCTAATCTGGGCAAACCCAACCAGTCGCTCCAGGGACGACGATGATTCGCACCTTCCAGCTCAAGCGCCGGACCATCCAGGAAGTCACCGAGGACACCCGGCCACTGTCCGAGCGCCTGGCCCAGGCGACCTGGATCGATGCCCACGAACCCGACGAGGACGAGCGCGAGCGGCTCAATGCCTTCCTGGCCGATGAACTGCCGGCCACCGACGACGTCGAGGAGATCGAGTCATCGGCGCGCTACTTCGTCGACGCCGACGGCATTCACGTGCACTCGCTGTTCCTGTCGCAGAGCGAGGGACGCCACGGCAACACCACCGTCGCCTTCATCCTGCAGCCCGAACGGTTGATCACCTTCCGGGACACCGAACTCGCCGACTTCCGCCTGCTCCGCTTGCGGGCCCGCAGTGGCCAGGTGGAAGCCGACTCGGCACAGAGCTTGATGCTGACGATCTTCGAGCAGAAGGTGGAAAACCTCGCCGATACCCTGGAAGACGTTCACCGCAAGCTCGAGGACGTCAGCCACCTGGTGCTGGAGGAGGATGACGCCGACCTCGAGGATGCCATCGACCAACTGGCCAAGCTCGAGGACAGCAATGGCAAGATCCGTCTGTGCCTCATGGACACCCAGCGCTCGATGTCCTTCCTGATCCGCCACCTGCACGGCCATGCCGAACTCCAGGAAACGGCCCGCGAGGTCAAGCGCGACGTCGATACGCTGATGACCCACACCGCCTTCCTGTTCGACAAGATCAACTTCCTGATGGATTCCACCCAGGGCTTCATCAACATCCAGCAGAACCAGATCATCAAGACCTTCTCGATCGCCGCCGTGGTCTTCCTGCCGCCCACGATGATCGCCAGCATCTACGGCATGAACTTCAACATCATGCCCGAGCTGTCCTGGCCCGTCGGCTATCCCTTCGCCCTCGGCCTGATGGCCATTGCCGGCATCTCGCCGTACCTGTACTTCAAGCACAAGAACTGGCTATAGCACAGCATTGCCGCTTGACCCTGTAGCCGCTACAGGGTGTGTCATCAGCATAGACGATGACACGGAGCCCTATCCATGGCCGAACGATCCTGCTGCTCGAGCTGCACCACCACCGACACCACCCTCGCCCCGGAGCGGCCGAGCGCGCCGCCACGGGACGCCCACTCGCTGCGCCTGCGCATCGAGGCGATGGACTGCCCCACCGAAGAGGCCCTGCTGCGCCGCGCACTGGAGGGCATGCCGGGCATCGAACGGCTGGACTTCGACCTGATCGGACGGGTGCTGACCGTCCACCACCGCGACGTCGACGAGGACGCGATCCGTCGGCGCATCGCCTCCACCGGCATGACGCCGGAGGCCCTCGACCCGACCCGCCGCCCGCAAGTCGCCAGCGGCGAGGAGAACTGGTGGAAGCTCGGGGCCGCCGCTCTGGTGGCGCTGGCCGCCGAGGTGGGCGAATGGCTGGCGCTGGCCTCCCCCTGGCTACCCGCCCTGCTGGCGCTGGTGGCCATCGCCATGGTGGGCCTGCCGACCTGGAAGAAGGGCTTCATCGCCCTGCGTCATCGCACCCTCAACATCAACGCGCTGATGAGCGTGGCGGTGACCGGCGCCCTGCTGATCGGTCACTGGGCCGAGGCGGCCATGGTGATCGTGCTGTTCACCCTGGCCGAGCGCATCGAGGCACGTTCCCTGGGCCGCGCCCGCAACGCCATCCGCGAACTGCTCTCGCTGGCCCCGGAGCAGGCCACGGTGGAACAGGCCGATGGCCGTTACGCCCTGCAGCCCGCCGCCGCGGTCCCCACCGGGAGTCGGGTCCGGGTACGCCCCGGCGAGCGCATCGCGCTGGATGGCGAGATCGAGCTCGGCCACCCGGCGCTGGACGAGTCCCCCATCACCGGCGAGAGCCTGCCGGTGGACAAGGCCCCGGGCGACACCGTCTTCGCCGGCACCGTCAACCGCGACGGCGAGTTCACCTACCGCACCACGCGGGTCGCCGCCGACACCACCCTGGCGCGAATCATCCACGCCGTGGAACAGGCCCAGGCCAGCCGCGCCCCCACCCAGCGCTTCATCGACCGCTTCGCCGCCGTCTACACCCCGGCGGTGTTCGCCGTCGCCGTGCTCACCGCCCTGCTGGCGCCCTGGCTGCTCGGTGTCACCTGGCTGGAAGGGGTCTACCGCGCCCTGGTACTGCTGGTGATCGCCTGCCCCTGCGCCCTGGTGATCTCCACCCCGGTGACCATCGTCAGCGGCCTCTCGGCGGCGGCACGGGCCGGGATCCTGATCAAGGGGGGGACCTTCCTCGAGCAGGGCCGTCGCCTGCGCACCCTGGCCTTCGACAAGACCGGCACCCTGACCCGCGGCGAGCCGAGCCAGAGCCACTGGCAGCCGCTGGACGAGACCGTCGACGAGGAGGAACGCCGTCGGCTGCGGGCACTGGCCGCCGGGCTCGCCGAGCGCTCGGGCCACCCCGTCTCCCGGGCCCTGGCCCGTGCCGCACGGGACGAGGGCATCGCGCCACTGGCCATCGAGGCCGTCAACGAGCGGCCCGGCTGCGGCGTCACCGCCACGCTCGACGGACGTCCCGTCTGGCTCGGCAACCGCCGCCTGCTTTCAGGCTTCACCCAACCGGGCGAGGCCCTGGAAGCGCGCCTTGGCGCCCACGAGAGCCGTGGCGAGACGCTGGTGATCCTCGGTGAGGGAGATCAACCGCTGGCCCTGTTCGCGGTGAGCGACCCGCTCAAGCCCGAGAGCCGCGAGGCCATCGCCGACCTGCACGCCCAGGGCGTGAAGACGCTGATGCTCAGCGGCGACAACCCGGCCAGCGTCGCCGCCATCGCCGCCGACGCCGGCATCGACGAGGCCCACGGTGCCCTGCTGCCCGAGGAGAAACTGGCGATGATCGAGGCGCGTGCCGGAGCCGGCACGATCGGCATGGTCGGCGACGGCATCAACGACGCCCCGGCCCTGGCCCGGGCCGACATCGGCTTCGCCATGGGCGCTGCCGGCAGTGACGCCGCCATCGAGACCGCCGACGTGGCGCTGATGGACGACGACCCGCGTCGGCTGGCCACCTTCCTGCGCCTCTCCCGGGCCACCCGGGCGGTGCTGGTCCAGAACATCGTCCTGGCGCTGGGCATCAAGGCCGTGTTCATGGCGCTCGCCCTCAGCGGTCACGCCACCCTGTGGATGGCGGTGTTCGCCGACATGGGCGCCAGCCTGATCGTGGTGGCCAACGGCCTGCGACTGCTCAGCGCAGCACGTGCCTGACCATCAGCGGGCCGGCTACCTCGAAGACCACGGTGGAGGCCACCACCGCCGCCAGCAGGAGCGCACCCTGCTCGGGAAACCGCTCCACCGCCAGCAGCGCCATGCCCATGGCGATGCCGGCCTGGGGGGTCAGCGCCAGGCCGATGTCATGGGGCAGGCGGGTACCGCGCAGCTGCACCAGTTGGCTTCCCAGCACGCCGCCCAGGTAGCGCCCCGCCAGGCGCAGGGCGATATAGGCCAGGGTGAGCCAGAGGGCGTCGCCCAGGTGGCGCAGGTCGATGCTGGCCCCGGAGAGCACGAAGAAGAACACCAGGAAGGGCCACTCGATATGCTCGATCTCGTTGAACGAGCGGGTATGGTGGGTGGAGAGGTTGGCCACCAGGGCACCGGCGATCATGGCCGCGAGCAGGGCCGAGACCTCGAGCCAGGTCGAGAGCCCGGCCAGCAGCAGGATCAGGGCGATCGCCTCGACCTGGGTCGGTTCCCCCGGGCGCAGCCGCCCCGTCAGCCAGGCCGCCGGCAGCCCCACGGCGGCCCCCAGTACCAGGGCGCCGCCCAGCTCCCAACCGGCCTGCATCAGCGCCAGGCCTCCGTCGCCGGAGAGCAGCCAACCGAGCAGCGCCATGGCCAGCCCGAAGACGAGCACCCCCCAGGCGTCGTCGATGGCGACGATGCCCATCAGCAGGCGCGCCCGCAGGCGGGTGTCGCCGCTCTCGTATATCGTCTCGCTGACCGCCGCCGGGTCGGTGGCCACCGAGATGGCCGCCAGGCTCACCGCCACCACCAGCGGGAAGCCGAGCAGCAGCAGGCCGGCACCGACGAACAGCACCCCCATGGCGATCACCGCCAGCGACACGATCACGATCAGCGGGCCGGTGGTGCGCAGCCGCTCCAGGGTCAGTTCGCCCCCCAGCAGAAAGGCGACCATCACCAGCGCGACCTGAATCAGCGGCTCGCTCAGGCCGTCCAGCGGCCGCGCCCCGGACTGGCCCAGCCCCCACTGCTGGACGATCGCCACCCCGACGCCCACCACGACCAGCAGCGAAATCCGCGGCAAGCGCAGGCGGTTGGCCACGGCATCGGCGAAGATGCTCAGGCTGAGGATGATGCCCAGCAGGATCAGGTTGGCCGTGGCGCTACCGAGCTCTGCCATGGGCCACTGCCAGGACGTGTCAGCCGTCATCTCCGCCACCCTCCATGGCACGCTTCATGAAGTTCAGGATCCAGCGTACCATCAGGGTATCGTCCACCGGAGCGTGCAGCGAGGCCTGGCCCTCGCGCACCCGCTCGGCCCCCACCAGCTCGCGACGTAGCTGCATCAGGTCCCGGGAGTAGGGCTTGGCGAACTCCGGATGACCCTGCACGCCGAGGAAGTGGTCGCCGACCTGCATCAGATAGACGGGACAGAAGTCGCTGCCGGCCAGCACCCTCGCCTCCGGCGGCAGCGCACCCACCTGATCCTGATGACTGACCACCAGATCGAGGCTCGGCTGCCAGGGCTCCATCCACTCGGCATTCTCGGTGACCCGGTTGAACGATATCCCCACCCCCCAGCCACGCGGACTCTTGACCACCTCGCCGCCCAACGCCTTGGCGATCAGCTGGTGGCCGAAGCAGATGCCCACCAACGGCTTGCCGGCGTGCCACAGCTCGCGCACGAAGCCACACAGCGTGTCGACCCAGGCCAGGCCGTCGTTGACGCCAAACTTCGACCCGGTGGTCAGCCAGGCATCGACGGCATCGATGTCGTCGGGGATCTCGCCGTCGAGGCAGCGCCAGACGCGGAACGTCAGGGTCGGATCCACCGATGAGAACAGCCGCTGGAACATCTCGGGATAGTTGCCATGCACGTCGCGCAGCTCCGGCGCCACGTCGTCGCATTGCAGAAGTCCGATACGCATCGATGAATCTCCTCGCTGTTGATGCCGCCTAGAGCCGCCCTTCGACGGCCTTGACGAAGAGCTCGCGATACTGACCGGCCTCGAAGGCGATGGGGTTGGTACCCGAGGAGGGATCGGCTACCGCCATCTGCCCGACCTTGTCGGCCAGGCGGGTATCGATGTCGAGTTCGGCCAGGGTATGCGGGATCGCGAGCCGCTCGCGCAGCTCCAGCACCCAGTCGATCACCGTCGCGGTACCCGGCTGGCGCAGGTCGAGATAGCGTCCCAGCCGCACCATCGGCTCGCCGATGGCGCGCTCGTTGGCGCGCAGCACATAGGGCATGAGGATGGCATTGAGGGTGCCGTGGTGAGCGTCGTACAGGGCCCCCAGCGGATGCGCCAGGGCGTGCATGGCCCCCAGCCCGCGCTGGAAGGCGGTCGCCCCCATCATCGAGGCCACCAGCATGTTCATGCGCGCCTCGCGATCGCCACCGTCCTTGAAGGCGCGCGGCAGGAAGTCGCGTATCCGGCGCATGCCCTCCACGGCGATGCCCTCGGCCATGGGGTGATAGCGCGGCGAACACCAGGCCTCCATGCAGTGCGATAGCGCGTCCATGCCGGTGGCCGCGGTGATCGCGGGCGGCAGGCCGACGGTCAGCTCGGGGTCGAGGATCACCGTGGCCGGCACCATGCCCGGGTGGAAGATGATGCGCTTGACCTGGTCGTCCTCGTCGGTGATCACCGAGGCCCGGCCGACCTCGGAGCCGGTACCCGCGGTGGTGGGCACGGCGACGATGGGCACGATGGCCTCACCGTCGGCGTGCTTCCAGTTGTCGCCGACATCTTCCAGCGCCCAGAGCGACAGGTCGCGGCGCTGGTTGGCCATCAGCGCCACCGCCTTGGCGGCATCCAGCCCCGAGCCACCACCGAAGGCGATTACGCCGTCGTGGCCGCCGTCGCGGAAGGCCGCCACGCCATCCAGCACGTTCCTGCCGGTGGGATTGCCCTTGATCTCGCTGAACACGGCGATGCCCAGGCCGCTCTCCTCGCAGGCACGTAAGCAGTCGCGGACCATCGGCAGTCCCGCGAGGCCCGGGTCGGTGATCAGCAGCGGGGCCGTCATGCCCAATGCCTGGCAGGCGCTCGGCAGCTCGCGGATACGCCCGGCACCGGTCAGGATATTGGCCGGATAGTTCCAACCGGTGGTGAAATAATCGATATCGTGGCTCATGGTGACCTCGTTTCGTCATAGTCGTAAGCTCGAAGCTCGAAGCTCGAAGCTCGAAGCTCGAAGCTCGAAGCTCGAAGCTCGAAGCTCGAAAAAAGCCTGCGCCCACCAAAACCAGCATCCAGGGTTTTCTTCCAGTTTCCCGCCGCGAAGCGGCACTCTTCCAGCTTCCAGCTACTTATGCATGCTTCAAATGAAACGACTTGGGCCGCGTCAGGGTCTCGTAGCCGAGGCGCGACAGCGAGCAGCCACGACCGGAGTGCTTGACGCCGGTCCAGGCCAGCTCGGGATCCAGGTAGTCGCAGCGGTTGGTGAAGACGGTGCCGGCCTCCAGGCGCCGGGCAATGGCCTCGCCGGCGGCGATGTCGCGGGTGAAAACCGCCGCGGTCAGGCCGAACTCGCTGTCGTTCATCAGTTCGATGGCCTGGTCGTCGGAATCCACCGGCATGATCCCCACCACCGGGCCGAAGCTCTCCTCGGTCATCACCCGCATCGAGTGGTCGACGCCGGTCAGGACCTGCGGCGCCAGATAGGCGCTGCCGGGGATGGAAAGCGGGTAGTCGCCGGGATCGATCCAGGCCCTGGCACCCGCGGCGACCGCCTCCTCGACCTGGCCGCGCACGAAGTCGGCCGCCGCCGGCCTGACCAGCGGCCCCAGGGTGGTCGCGGGATCGGTGGGGTTGCCGAGGTTGAGCTGCCTGACCCAGGCCACCGCGCGCTCGACGAAGGCGTCGCAGATCTCGCGGTGGACGTAGATGCGCTCGATGCCGCAGCAGCTCTGGCCGGAGTTGAAGAAGGCGCCATCCATCACCCCCTCGATGGCACGGTCGAGATCGACATCGGCGCGGATATAGGCCGGGTCCTTGCCCCCCAGCTCGAGGCCGGTGGCGATGAAGCGTCCCGCCGTGTTGCGCTCGACCATGGCGCCGCCCCTCACCGAGCCGGTGAAGGAGACATGCGCGATACGCGAATCGCGAATCAGTCCCTCGGTGGCGCCGTGCGCCAGGTGAAGGTGCTGGAAGACCCCCGCCGGCAGACCGGCGGCATCGAAGTCCTGCTGGAGGCGCTCGGCACACAACGGCGTCTGGGCGGAGTGCTTGAGAATCACCGTATTGCCGGCCATGATCGCCGGCACGATGGCGTTCACCGCGGTCATGAAGGGAAAGTTCCAGGGCGCGACGATGAACGACACTCCCAGCGGTTCACGGGTGATGTAACGGGTGAAGCCCGGCTTGTCGGGCAACGCGACCGGTGCCAGCGCCGTCTCGGCCAGGCCGATCATGGTCCGTGCGCGCTCCTCGAAGCCACCGATCTCGCCGCCGGCGGCGGCGATCGGCCGACCCATCTGCCAGGTCAGCTCCTCGGCCAGTTCATCGCGGCGGGCGACGAAGGCATCGACCATCGCCGAGCACAACCTGCCCCGCTCGGCGAGGCTCGTCTCCCGCCAGTCGCGCTGGGCCGCAACCGCCCGCGCCAGCACCGCCTCGATCCGTGCCGGGTCGGCCTGCTCGCGCTCGACATAGACCGAGCCGTCGACCGGGGAAATCGTTTTCTGTATGGCCATGCAATAACACCTCAGTCTCTAAGTTCGAAGGCGGCATCTGGCAGCGCGGCGATCCTGGCGACAGGCCTCGCGAAGACGCTGTGAACCCCTCCCTGGGCGCTCCATTCTTCATCCCTGAAGAATGAGCTTCGCTCGTGCCTGCCCCCGGCGCCGCCCGTAGCCCGTAGCCCGTAGCCCGTAGCCCGTGACACCGCCGGGGTCTGACCCCATAGGGACCGGCAGCGCTGGCACCTGCTGGGCGCTCAGATGATTTCAAAGTAACGATCCAACTCCCAATCGGTGATGTGCTGTCGGAACTGCCGCTCCTCCCACTCCCGCGTCGCGGCGAAGTGCTCGACGAAGGCGTCTCCGAACAGCTCGCGGGCCGCCTCGGAGGCCTTCAACCGCTGGGCGGCCTCCCACAGGGTCCGCGGCAGAGCCTGGTGTTCGGGGTGGTCGAGCTCGTAGGCATTGCCCTTGACCTGCTCGTCGGGCTCGAGCCGCTTCTCGATGCCGTGGAGACCGGCGCCGATCGCCGCCGCCAGCGCCAGGTAGGGGTTGGCATCGGCGCTGCCGAGGCGGTACTCGACGCGCTGCGACTTGTCGCTGCCGGGAATCACGCGCAGCGCCGTGGTGCGGTTCTCCACCCCCCAGGTGGCCTCGGTGGGGGCCCAGAAGCCGGGAATCAGGCGCGTGTAGCTGTTGATGGTCGGGGCGAACATGGCCAGGAATTCCGGCATCAGCTTCTGCTGCCCGGCCACGAAGTGGCGCTGCACGTCGCTCATCTGATAGGGCTTTCCGGCATCGAAGAACGCCGAGGCGCCGCCGTCGATCTCGCGCAGCGACAGGTGGATGTGCCCGCTCTGGCCCGGGTAGTCGGGCGACCACTTGGCCATGAAGGTGGCCATCAGGCCACGGCGCTGGGCCCAGACCTTGGTGAAAGCCTTGAACAGCGCGCCCTTGTCGCCGGCCGCCAGGGCGCCGTCGACGCCGATCGCCGCCTCGAGCACGCCGGGGCCGGTCTCGGTATGCAGCCCCTCGATCGGGAAATCCATGGCCTCCGACAGCGCCAGCAGCTCATGGTAGAGTTCGCTGTGCACCGATGAGCGCAGCATCGAATAGCCCATCATGTCCGGGGTCAGCGGCCTGAGATGGCGAAAGCCCTTCTCGCGCACCGACTCCGGCGTCTCCTGGAACAGGAAGAACTCGTACTCCAGCGCGCCGAAGGCCTCGACCCCCATCCCACGTCCGCGCTCCAGGACACGCTTCAGCAGCCCACGCGGGCAGAGTGCTTCGGCCGGACCATCGAACTCGGCCAGGAACAGCAGCATGTCGTTGCCCTCGCAGGACAGCTCGCGGCAACTGTCAGGCACGATCCTCAGCGGCGCATCGGGATAGCCGGTATGCCAGCCGGTGAACTTGACGTTGTCGTAGAGCTCGTCCTTGCTGTCCCAGCCCAGCACCACGTCGCAGAAGGCGAAGCCGTCTGCCAGGGCCGAGAAGAACTTGTCGCGGCGCATGTACTTGCCGAGCATCACGCCGTCGATGTCGAACATGCCCACCTTGACGTGGCTCAGGCCGCGCTCCTCGACGATCCGTCGGGCCTCTTCCGGGGTCTTGATGTCTCTCGCTTGCATTCGGCTCATCGAGCGTTCCTCAGTCTGTCGTTGTTGTTGGAGCACAGGTGTTGGAACACGGTTGCTGGAACACCAGGCCCGCCCCCACCGGAAGCAGGGCATATCGGCAGTGTGAGGCGGTTTCGAGACGCTACGCAAACAGCATCGGTCGCGCTGACGGCGCCGCCATCGGCAAGGCCCATAGCGGGGGGGAGATCCGCGACCGTCCGGCGCCGGCAGGCGTCCTGTCATCAGGTGACGACCTCCGTCAGCACCCACGGCAGGTGCCGTTCCAGCTCGGCGCGATAGCGGCGTTCCAGCAGGCGACGACTGTCCCGCGCCAGTTGCGAGGGCAGATCGCCGAGCTCGTCGCGGCGGGCCACCAGCGTCAAGTCACGGCGCAGCGGCTCGGTGGGCAGCGGCTCGATCCTCACCTTCATGCGATCGAGCCCCGCCTGGTAGAGACACAGTGGCGTGGTGATGGTCCAGCCGACCCCGGCGCTGACCAGGCTCAGCACGGCGAAGGTATTGTCGAGGTGCAGCCTGGCAGGCAATTCCAGTTGGTGGATCCGCAGATGCCGCTCGATGCATTGGCCGATCAGCGA
The DNA here is from genome assembly GCF_059509875.1 of Halomonas sp. LMYGS-3. NCBI lineage: Bacteria > Pseudomonadati > Pseudomonadota > Gammaproteobacteria > Oceanospirillales > Halomonadaceae > Halomonas > Halomonas sp. LMYGS-3. The sequence continues at coordinate 63,181 of NZ_JCAKFQ010000016.1, forward strand.
CTGTGGGGTGTAGCGCACGAAATCCATCTGCCGCGTCAGCCAGGACAGGTTGCCCACCGGCCCCGCCCAGTCGGCCGGTAGCACCAGCACGAAGGGCTCGCCGAGGATGGCATGACGCTCCAGGCCGTCGTAGTTCTCCAGCCGGTCGTCGGAAATGATGATGTCGACATGTCGCGTCAGCAGGGCATGGCCATGCATGTGCGACAGGCCGGTGGTGAGGGTGTAGTCGCTGGTGTGACGCTTGATCACCTCGATCAGCGGCTGGCCCACCGCGGTGGCCAGGGAGTCGACCAGGGCCATGCGCACCTGGTGCAGGCGGCCGAAGGCCCCCGAGGCCAGCTCGCGCCGCGTGGAGCGGGCCTCGTTCAGCAGGCGCTTGGCCCGGTCGTAGAAGAAGCGGCCGGCCCCGGTGGGCTCCAGCGGGCGCGAGTGCCGGTTCAGCAGGCTCACGCCCAGTGCCGCCTCGAGATTGGCCAGGCTCTGGGACACCGACGACTGCTTGAGGCCGAGCGCCTCGGCCGCGGCGGTCTGGCTGCCGCGCTCGAGGGTCTCGACGAAAATTTCCATGCTACGCAGATCGAAGCCGAAACCGCTGCGCATCGCGTTCTCCTAGGCCCGGGTGCCGATCGTGACAGGCCGCCCCGCATCGGCACCGGGGCACAGCGACTTCAGGATTCGACGACATCACGGCAGCGCCGGTCCGGTGTCGTCGACGGCGAGCATCACCCAGGCGTGGTCTCAACCGTAGCGATACGGAGGGCCGGCCTGCTGCATGGTCTGGCGATAGTCCTTGAGGATCTGCACCAGCCTGGCGCTGCGATCGCTCTCCGCGGCGATCTCGTCCCAGAACGCCAGCGCCTCGTCCTCGATGGTCTGCCACTCCTCCTCGGGAATCGAGGTCAGCTCGAGCTTGCCGCCGGTGGTACGGTAGTGTGCCTCGCCCCACCAGTACCAGTGCTGGCGATAGTAGTGGGAGCTGTCCATGCACAGTCGGAACAGGGTCTTGAGATGCTCCGGTAGCTCCTCCCAGCGCTCGGTATTGGCGAAATAGGATCCCGACCAGGCACCGGAGATGTTGTTGGTCAGGTAGTAGTTGCTGACGTCGGCCCAACCCACGGTGTAGGCCTCGGTGATGCCTGCCCAGGCGATGCCATCGAGTTCGCGGGTCTGCATGGCGACCTCGATGTCCTCCCAGGGCAGGGTCACCGGTACCACGCCGAAACGGCTCAGGAAGCGCCCCGCGGTGGGGAAGGTGAAGACGCGCTTGCCCTCGAGATCGGCGATGCTGCGGATCGGGTCGCGGGTAACGAAGTTGCACGGATCCCAGGCTCCCGACCCCAACCAGGTGACCCCCTCGATCTCGCCGTAGGCCTCTTCCCAGATCTCCTTGAGGCCGTAGTGGTGGAACAGCGCCGGCACGTCGAGGCTGTAGCGCGAAGCGAAGGGGAAGTAGCCGCCGAACACCGAGACATCGACCGGCGCATTGATCGAGTCGTCGTCGCTCTGCACGGCATCGATGGTGCCGCGCTGCATGGCACGGAACAGCTCGCCGGTGGGTACCAGCTGGTCGGAGTAGTAGAGCTCGATCTCCATCTCGCCGTTGGCGGCCCGGTTGAAGGCGTCGATGGAGGGCTTGATGACGTGCTCGGCGAGTGCCGGGCCGGCATAGGTCTGCAGCCGCCAGCGAATCGGGCTGCGTGACTGGGCATGCACGTAGGGGGCGCCGAGGGTGGCGGCGCCGACCGTGGCGGCGGTGGCCACCCCGGCCTTCTTGAGGAAGTCGCGACGGTTGGTCATGGTCTCTTCTCCTGCGGTTGTGCTTGTTGTGTGGCAAGCCATGTCATGCGGTCGTGTCGGGTGAAGGCACCTCCTGGGTCCGGTGGTTGCCTCGGCGACTCAGTAGCCGCGATAGAGCTGCGGCAGCCACAGCGCCAGTTGCGGGAAGGCGGTGATCAGCGCCAGTCCGATCAGCATGATGCCGACAAAGGGCCAGACGCTGCGGTAGATGTCACCCAGCGAGATCTCGGGCGGCGCCATGGCGCGCATCAGGAAGAGGTTGTAGCCGAAGGGCGGGGTCATGTAGGCGATCTGCACGGTGATGGTGTAGAGCACCCCGTACCAGATCGGGTCGAACCCCAGGCTGATCACCAGTGGCACGTAGAGCGGCGCGACGATCACCAGCATGGCGGTATCGTCGAGAAACATGCCGAGCAGGATGTAGGAGAGCTGCATCATCACCAGTATCTGCCATGGGCTCATGCCGATGCGGTCGAGGAACAGGCCCTCGATGGCGCGTACCGCCCCCAGGCCATCGAATACCGCACCGAAGCAGAGCGCCGCGAGGATGATCCACATGAACATGCAGCTGATGCCCAGCGTCTTGCGCACGGTGCCCTCGATCACTGCCCAGTTCAGTCGCCGCTTGACGAGTGCCGCCAGCGTCGCCGCCAGCGCCCCGACCGCCGAGCTCTCCACCAGGCTGGTCACCCCCATCAGGAACAGGCCGGTCATGAAGAAGAAGATCAACAGCGGCAGGATGCCGGCACGCAGCAGCCTGAGCTTCTCGGCGAGGCTCATCTGGCGCTCCTCCGCGGGCAGCGCCGGCCCCAGGTGGGGCTGGAAGTGGCAACGGATGACGATGTAGACGACGAACAGGGCAGCGATGATCAGCCCGGGAATCGCCCCGGCCAGCCACAGCTGGCTGACCGGCTGGCGGGCGATCATGCCGTAGAGCACCAGCACCACGCTGGGCGGCACCAGGATCCCCAGCGAGCTCCCGGCCTGGATCACTCCGGTGACCATGATCTTGTCGTAGCCGCGGCGCAGCAGTTCCGGCAGGGCGATGGTGGCGCCGATGGCCATGCCCGCCACGCTCAGCCCGTTCATCGCGGAGACCACCACCATCAGGCCGATGGTCCCCACGGCCAGCCCCCCCTTGAGCGCGCCCATCCAGACGTGGAACATCTCGTAGAGCTCGCTGGCGATTCCCGACTCCGACAGCATGTAACCCATGTAGATGAACAGCGGCAGTGTCAGCAGCGGGTACCAGTTCATCAGTTGGATCGCCGCGTTGAAGGGCATCTCGACCCCGCCGGTGCCCCACAGCAGCAGCGCCGAGGCCGCGCCGACGAAACCGATCACGCCGAATACCCGCTGTCCGGTGAGCAGCAGCAGCATCATCGACGAGAACATCGTCAGGGCGATCATCTGATAGCTCATTCGAGCGCCTCCCCGAACGCCCGGGCGAGGTCCTTGAAGAAGGTCGAGAGGCTCTGCAGCAGCATCAGCACGATGCCCGCGGTCATGATGATCTTGATCGGCGCCAGCGGCGGCGCCCAGGAGGTGTAACTCTTCTCGCCGTAGCGAAGCGCATATTCGGTACTCGAGATCCCGCCGACCAGCAGGGCACCGAGGAACACGAACAGCAGCACGATGGTGATGGCGTCGACGACGGCGCGGGTGCGATCCGACCAGCGCGAGTAGAACAGGTCCATACGCACGTGGGAGGCCAGCTGCATCGAATAGGCGCCGCCCAGCAGATAGTAGGCCGCCATCAGGAACTGGGACACCTCGACGCTCCAGATCAGCGGACTGTTGAAGGCGGTGCGCGAGACGGAGGCGAAGAGCAGCACACCGATCATCACGAAGACCAGGAACATGATGATCCGCCCCACCCGGCGGTTGAACGCATCCACCCAGCGCACATAGAGCCGTATGGTTCTTGGCATCACGTCGCAGCGCCTCGTGTCAGGTAACGATTCGTATCGCTCCAGTCTGAGCAGAAGGATCGACGAAGCACAAAGATCATCGATCCCGGCGACGCTCTCGTTATCGATAAAATCGATAGTGCACGCGCATGGCGCCCTCCCCGGTCACCACTTCACCGGTTTGCATCACGGAAGGGGGGACGCGACGCGGCCTCAGTCGCCGAGGCGAAGTTCCGTCGCCAGCCAGGGCAGCTCGCGTTCAACATCGGCCCGGAAGTGACACTCCAGCAGCCGCCGGCTGTCCCGCGCCAGCTGCGCGGGCAACCCACCCAGCTCGTCGCGACGCGCCACCAGGGTCAGCTCGCGGCGCAGCGGCTCGATCGGCAGCCGCACCACGCTCACGCGCAGGCCGGCGAAGCCCGCCTGGTAGAGGCACAGCGGCGTGGTGATGGTCCAGCCCACGCCGGCGCTGACCAGGCGCAGCAGGGCGAAGGTATTGTCGAGATGCAGCCGCGCCGGCAGCTCCAGCCGGTTGAGCCGCAGATGGCGCTCGACGGTCTGGCCGATCAGCGACTGCGGGGTATAGCGCACGAAATCCATCTGCCGTGCCAGCCAGCGCAGGTTGTCCACCGGCCCGCCCCAGTGACCTGGCAGCACCAGCACAAAAGGCTCGCCGAGTACCGCATGGCGCTCCAGGCCATCATAGTTCTCCAGGCGGTCGTCGGAGATGATGATGTCGACATGTCGCGTCAGCAGCGAGTGTCCATGCATATGGGAGAGGCCGGTGGTCAGCGTATAGTCACCGGTATGGCGCCGGATGACCTCGATCAGCGGCTGCCCTACTGCCGTGGCCAGCGAGTCGACCAGCGCCATGCGTACCTGGTGCAGCTGGCCGAAGGCGCCGGAGGCCAGTTCGCGACGCGTGGAGCGGGCCTCGTCGAGCAGGCGCTTGGCCCGATCGTAGAAGAAGCGCCCCGCGCCGGTCGGCTCCAGCGGCCGCGAATGGCGCTCGAACAGCGCCACGCCCAGCGCCTGCTCCAGGTTGGCCAGGCTCTGCGAGACCGACGACTGCTTGAGTCCCAGGCGGCGCGCCGCGGCACTCTGGCTGCCTCGCTCCAGCGTCTCGACGAAGATCTCCAGGCCGCGCAGGTCGAATCCAAGACCGTTTCGCATCGTCTTCACCCCGGCCGGCGCCGGCCATCATGAGGGAACTCCCGGGCCCGCTTCCCGGTCCACTGCCACTGTCTGCCCCGACGTCATCACCCCTGTCTTCACCACTGTCATCACCACATGGAGGTCACGATGACTGCCCAGGCCGCCGCGGCTGCCGCCGCCCGCCCCTCCTCCAGCTGGACCGGCTGGGGGCAATGGCTGGCGCTCGCCACCATGACCCTCGATCACCTGACCCGCTATGCACTCCCCACCGACTGGGAGCTCGGCTGGGCCGGCTCCTCCATCGGGCGCATCGCCTTCCCGCTGTTCGCCGCCATGGTTGCCTGGCACGGCCTCTTCAATACCCGCAACCCGCTGCGCTACGCCCGACGCATTCTGGTGATCGGCCTGGCGGCCCAGTTGCCCTACATGATGATGCCCCGGGCCTCGGATGCGTTCATTCTCAACGTCTGCTTCACCCTGGCCGCGGGGCTGGCCTGGGGCGCCTGGCTGCGCGACCAACTCGCCCGCCAGCGCCGCGGTGGGCTGGCGCTGGGTGTGGCGGCCTCGCTGGCGGTCTGGTACCTGGCGGGCGAATGGGTCGAGTACAGCCACCGCGGCCTGCTGCTGATTCCGCTGTTCATGCTCGCCATGCACCGCCTCCACCAGGCCGGCGACGCCTTCACCGAACGGCTGGCGGCGGTGGCCTTCACGGTGCCCGTGCTAGTGGTGGCCGGGTTGATGAACAGCTCCGACCTGGCCAAGTCGTTCACCGTCGCCACCTGCCTGGCGGTGCTGTGGCTGGCCGCCGGGGCCCACCGCCTGACCCCCGAGGTGCCAAGCGCCATGCCACGTCGGTTGTGGCTCGCCTGGTATCCCGGCCACTTCGCCCTGATCGCGCTGTGGCTATGGGCCAGCGGCGCCATCGGCTGAATCCGGCGACCGGCGGTACGGCCAGCAGCCGTTCCAGCATCGGCCGGTTCACCGTGGCGGCGACCCGGTCATGGCCGGCGATGGCGGCAGGCCTGGAAGGAGTAGGCATGCGGGAGTTCCCGGCCGTGGTTGTTGTTATGAATCCATTACCTTTACCGCATATCCTTCTCCGTGGCGAGCCTGCCCGCCACGACCGGGGTCAAGGCCAGGCGTAGACCCCGCGGTTGAGGCCGTCGCGGATCGCCGAGATCACCTTGGCGCCGCGCAGGGTGGCGCCGCTGAAGCCGTCGATGTCGTCGACGACCCGCTCCGGCTCGTAGAGCGAGAAGATGGCGGTCACCGGCTCACCGGCCAGGCGCTCGGCGATCTGTCGATGCTGCACCATCACCGGGTAGTGGTCGTCACCCTCCTCCAGTGCCAGGTAGTCGACACCGCGATAGGCCAGGTGACGGTAGTCGATCGACGTGAAGCGCCCATCGCGCACGTCGAAGGTGATGTTGACCTGAATCTCGCCACGGTCGGTGAACACGCCGCGGTAATGCCCGTCCTGGGGCAGGCCCAGCAGCGCCCGGTGCAGCCGCTCGTCCTCGGCCGGCGACAGGGGGACGCCCTCCGGCGCCTCGGCTGTCGCCTCCGGGGCCTCGACCGGCTCGCCCGCCTCGTCCACCAGGCGACCGATCAGGAAATCCTCGAGCAGGGTCGCCGCCCGCGGGCTGTGGGGCACCCCGGGGCGCTTGTTGGCCCACCCCTCGGTGGCCTCCCGACCACACCATTCGAGGATCACCGCCTCGTCGGTCGGGTGCCGCGGCACATAGTCGGTGATGTCGTAGACCCGGCCGTGGATCGCCTTCCAGCAGCTTTCGGCGGCGTCGTGCTCGGCGAGTTCTTCCCGGGTGATGTCTCGCTCGCCGTCCGGCGCAGCCCGCTCGTCGTCCGACGATAATGCATGGATCGAGACCAGGGTCAGCACGCTGGCCAGAAAGGCGATGAAGGCGGAGTAGGCGATCTTGTTGATGTTCATAGGAAGTCGAAGACCTCGCTGTGGATGCGTGAGGCGGGTAGGCCTTGTGCGCTGAGCAGTCGCTTCAGGTGTGCGTTCATTGCCGGCGGCCCGCAGAGATAGATCTCGCGCTCGGTGAAGTCGGGGCAGTGCTCGCGCAGGAAGGCTTCGGTCAAAGGGCCCAGCTCGCGGTAGAAGTGAGGCGTGCCCGTGAAGCCCTCGACCCGCGCGCCGATCGCCTCGAGCTCATCCAGGTAGTAGGCGCGATCCGGCCCGTTGGCCAGGTAGACCAGGTGCACCCGCCCCTCGGCGAGGCCCCGCTCAGCGATCTCGCGGGCACCGCCGACGAAGGGGGTGATGCCGATTCCGCCACCGAGCCAGAGCTGGTCACGCTCGGGGAAGCGGCGACCGTAGAACTCGCCGTAGGGCCCCTCGACCAGCACCCGGGTGTCCGGGGTCACGCCCAGCAGGGCATGGCTGGCATCGCCCAGATCCTTGATGCCGATGCGTAACCGCGCGTCCCCCGGCGCCGAGGCGATGGTGTAGGGGTGCTCCTCGCCACGCCCGGCGGTGAGGGTCTCGTCCAGCGGCGTGAGATAGACGAACTGCCCCGCCTCGTGCTCGATGCCCTTTCCTTCCGGCGCGAGCACCAGCTCCACGACACCTCGCGCCAGGGGCGTCACCGCCTCGACCCGGTAGGCGTGCCGCGCGACTCGGGGCGAGACCAGCTTGCGCCAGGCGATGGCGGCGAACCCGGCCAGCCCCAGCAGCCACCACAGTGCCGTCTCTCCGGCCAGCGGCAGCGCGTGCCCGAGGCCCAGCACCAGCGCCGCGGCAGAGACCAGATGCAGCCGCTTCCAGCGCTGGTAATGGGGCCGGCCGAAGAAGTCGAAAGTCGGCGCCAGGAAGATCACCATGGCCAGCCACGCCAGCCAGCCGAGCCAGACGGCAGCGTGGGAAACCGGCGGGAAGAGCGTGACCACCGCCACCTCCAGCGAGAGGGGCACCGCTGCCAGACCCAGCGCCAGGGCATGGATCATCACCAGGATGAAGGCACCGAACCCCAGCCAGTGGTGCAGGTGCCACAGCCGCGCCAGCCCGCCGAACCAGCGATCGGTTCCCGGCAGGCGGATGCTCACCGCCGCCGCCAGCAGCAGCATGGCGAGCCCCAGGATCCCCGTGGTGCGGCCGATCCAACCCAGCCAGGCACCGGCATCCTCGGCGCCCGGCCAGCCCAGCCGCGGCAGCGCCACCGCCAGCGGCACCAGCAGGGCCACCACCAGGGCGATATCGCCCGGCTTCGGGTAGCGTCGCATCGTCCCTCCTCGCCCTCTTCTGCTGCTCATTGTTGCGGATCGGTCGGCACATTCAACCGATGTGGCGGCTTGTCACGCCTGACTTGATCTGTGTCAGGTCGTTCATGCGTGCATGGTCCACACTGACACTCAGCAACATCCCCTTACCCCATGATGCAGGAGATCACATGGCACGTCATGACAAGGGTGCCGGCCCGTGGCTGGTCCTCGGCCTGCCGATCGCCCTCGGACTGGCCTGGATCACCCAGGGCACCGGGGTGGTCGGCAACGACCTCGAGCGCAACATCCATGTTCCCGATGAGCTGACCATGCCGTTGCAGGTGCAGGCGGCCTACAACGGCGAGCGGATCTTCTTCCGCTACCGCTGGCCCGCCGAACGCGCCCATGTCTATCACGACATGCTGCGCTTCGAGGACGGCGAATGGATCCGTCACGGCAGCTCACGAGCCGGCCCCGATCCCGACGGCACCTACGAGGACCGGGTGGCGATGCTGGTCGACGACGGTCGCGTACCGGACTTCGGCCGCTACGGCGGCTATATCACCGTCGGCGACCGGATGCGCTTCTTCAGCGACTCGGCCTCGCCTGCCGAGGTCACCGCCCATCCGCACCTGGGCGAGCGACTCGGCCAGAGCGACGTGCGCAAGTACCTGCCGGGCACGCGGACGGACCAGCATGACTGGCGCAGCGTGGTGGATGCCGACGTCCTGGCGACCCAGCGCGAGGCCGGCTACTTCCTCGACCTCTGGCACTGGCGCGCCGGACGCTCCAACCCCATCGGCGCCTCCGACGACCAGTGGATCGGCGAGTATCGCAACAGCGACGCCGGCACCGGCCCCTACACCACCAACTGGGACGCCGACAACAACCGCCCGCTCTGGATGCTCGACCCCGACCAGACCGGCCAGCGCGCGCTGCGCTGGGAGGACGTGACGTCCGGCCAGGTCGACTTCGACGGCCTCTACTACCTGTCCGAGGCCAACCGCACCGACTTCGACCCCGATCATGACTGGCAAAACGGCGACGTGATTCCGCGCCGCCTGCTGCGCGATCCCGCCGGCTCCCGCGGCGACATCGCGGTGCACGGCCAGGCCCGTTGGGAAGAGGGCCACTGGGACGTGACCCTGGTACGCGACATGGATACCCGCAGCCCACTGGACGACAAGGCCTTCCGTGACCAGGGCGTCTACGACATCGGCATCGCCGTGTATCGCAATGCCACCGGCAGCCGCTGGCACTACGTCTCGCATCCCCATTCGCTGGGGCTCGGCCGTCATGCCGACATCCAGGCCCAACGCATCGACGGCGACTCACCGGAGTGGGGCGACGACTGGTTCGAGATGACCCTGTTCTACCCCGGCCAGGTGGACTGGCCGCTGCTGACCAGCCGCGCCCATGCCGGAGCCGAGGACATCGCCGCCGGCAAGCCGGTGCGGCCCCGCCACAGCGAGAAGCAGCTGGCGCTCTACGGCGTGGAGAGGGAGTTCAACGACGCCATCACCACCCGCTGGTGGATGACCCTGATCGCCGGCCTGATCGCCATGCTCGGCGTGACCCTCGCCCTGCTGCCCAGCTTCCGCCCGACTCGCCGAGGAGACCGCTCATGACCGGTATGCACCATATGCTCGTCCATTTCCCGGAGGCGTTCTGGGCGCTGGCCACCCTGATGGTCCTGGTCGGCGCCCTGCTGCCCGGCCGCCTGGCCGAGCTCAGCCGCGCCGCCCTGCTGCCGGTGCTGGTGCTCAGCCTGCTCGGCGCCCTGGCCGCCATTGTCACCGGCAGCCTGGTCTGGCCGCTGGAAGCCAACCTGGCAAGCCCGCTGGCGCGCAACCATGTCCTGATGGCGCTGTGGACGCTGGGCCTCTACACCATGCTCACCGTGCTGGTGTGGCGCGCCGGCGCGGCCGCCTTCGACGGTGCCCGGCGCTGGGTACTGGTGATCCTGGCGCTGATGGGTGGGCTGCTGTTCGCCACCACCGGCACCCTGGGGGGCCATCTCGCCGGCGCGACGACCCGGTTCTCCGATCTGCTGCGCCTCACCGGCTGGGAGGTCTACACCACCTTCTACAGCCCCGGCTGGGTGGTGGCGGTGATGGTGATGATCGGCCTGGCCTGCGCCGTGCTGGGCATCATGACCCGGCGCAAGGCCAGCTGACGCCACATCCGGCGATCCCCCGTGGATAACCGAAGGCCCCGCGATCGCGGGGCCTTCGTATCGCGTGCCGTACCGGGCAGCGTTATTCGAAACTGAACCGCGGCTCGGGCGCCTCGGGCAGCAGGGCCGCACAGGCCCGCACTCGCTCCAGCAGTGCGTCATGGGTGGGCGCCAGCAGGTTGACATGGGCCAGCTTGCGGCCGGGGCGCTCGGCCTTGTCGTAGCGATGCAGGTGCGCATCCTCGATGGCCAGGATCGCGGCGTGATCGCCCTCACGGCCGATCACATTGATCATGCCGGTGGGCGCCCGCGCCGAGGTGTCGCCCAGCGGCAGGCCCTGGATGGCACGCAGGTGGTTCTCGAACTGGCTGGTCACCGCGCCCTCCATGGTCCAGTGACCGGAATTGTGCACCCGGGGCGCCATCTCGTTGGCGAGCAACCCGCCGTCGCGGGTCTGGAACAGTTCGAGGGTCAGCACGCCGACATAGTCGAGCTCGTCGAGCAGCGCGCGGATGTAGCCATCGGCGGTGAGCTGCACGGCCTCGTCGAGATCCGGCATCGGCGCCAGGGAATAGCGCAGGATGCCATCAACGTGGACGTTCTCGGCCATGGGATAGAAGACCACCTCGCCGTCGCGGCCGCGCACCGCGATGATCGACACCTCGCGCACGAAGTCGACGAAGGACTCGACGATCAGCCGCGGGTGACCGATGTGGCGCCAGGCGCCGGCGGCCTCGGCCGGGTCACGGATCACCGCCTGGCCCTTGCCGTCGTAGCCCTCGGTGACCGACTTGGCCACCACCGGGCAGCCCAGCTCCCGGGCCGCGGCCTCGAGCTCGTCGGCATGCTCCACCAGCCGGTAGGCCGGGGTGGGAATGCCCAGGCGGTCGAACAGCGCCTTCTCCTCGGCACGGTTCTGGCACACGCGGATCGCCTCGCTGGAGGGGTAGACGGGCTTGACCTCCTCGATGGCCTGGACCAGCGCCACCGGCAGGTGCTCGAACTCATAGGTGACCAGGTCGACCTTGGCCAGGAAGTCGTCGAGATGGTGCTGATCCGTATACACCATGACATCGCCGATGCCGGCGCTGGGGTGACCGGTGGTGTCGAGGAAAGTGAAGCGGTTGGCCAGCGGGTAGCCCGCCAGGGCCAGCATGCGGCCGAGCTGGCCGGCTCCCAGTACGCCGATGTTCATGTGACTTTCTCCTCTCGCTGGCTCACTCGGCCGCGGGGCGCGGGTCGGGGTTGTCGAGCACCGCCTGGGTCTGCTCGGCACGGAAGGCCTCGACGGCGGCGCGGATCTTCGTATCCTGCAGGCCGACGATCTGCGCCGCCAGCAGGCCGGCATTGGTCGCCCCGGCCTTGCCGATGGCCAGGGTGCCGACGGCGATGCCGCCAGGCATCTGCGCGATCGAGAGCAGCGAATCGAGGCCCTTCAACGCCTTGGACTCCACCGGCACGCCGAGCACGGGCAGCGGTGTCTGGGAGGCCACCATGCCAGGCAGATGGGCTGCCCCGCCGGCCCCGGCGATGATCACCTGGAGACCGCGCTCGGCGGCGGACTTGGCGTAGTCGAACAGCAGATCCGGGGTGCGGTGAGCCGAGACCACCCGGGTCTCGCAGGAGACCCCGAGACGTTCGAGCATCGCCACGGCATGCTCCATGACCGGCCAGTCGGATTTCGATCCCATGATCACGCCTACGCGTGGTGCTGATTGAGACGACGGCTCGTTCGACGGCGGCATGGTCTGCTCCTCGACACTCGGGCGGTGGAAAATGAAGGGCAGGTATTCTAACGGCGCTCGCAGGCGCCGTCATCTTGACCAATCGGGCAATCTCCCCCACCCGTCGCCGGGACGCGACAATTGCTTTCACCCTTCGTGCGCACTTCCTTGCCACACTGCTCCTCGACAGGGCCGGCAGGAGTGCCGGCACTCTACACAGAAGGAGAATGGCCATGAAACGCTCACTGATCCTGATCGCCTCCCTGACCACCGCCCTGGCCCTGGCCGGCTGCGACACGTCCGACGACGACACCCAGGCCGCCAACGGCGGCGACCAGACCGCCACCGACGAGACGCCCCAGCCGGAGGACACCACCGCCGTCGAGACGAGCGAGCAGGACGAGGACGCCGTGGAGGACGAGGGCACCGAAGAGGCCGAACTCCAGACCCTCGAGGGCAGCGTCACCTATCGCGAGCGCATCGCCCTGCCGGACGACGCCCTGCTCACCGTACAACTGCGGGATCTCTCCCTGGCCGATGCCGCGGCGGAAACCCTTGCCGAAATCGCGTTCGAGCCCGAGCAGCAGGTGCCTATCGACTTCGCCATCGAGTATGACGCCAACCTCGTGGCGACCGACGGTCGCTACGCGGTGCATGCCGAGATCCATGATACCGACGGTGAACGGCTCTGGACCACCGTCGACCACTATGGTGTCGAACTGGGCGACGAAGCGGCACATGGGCCGCTGGAGATCGTGCTGCAACGCGTCGCCGGGGAGGCCGATCCCATGAGCGAAATGACAGACGAAGCCGCCGACGAAGACGCCGACGAAGACGCCGACAGCAACGAGAACGAGGCGGTCGACGAAGACGCCTGATCGCGTGCCTCATGCCGAGCCCGCCACCCGCTGGCCGGATGGCGGGCTCGTTCGGTGGCTCAGCCACCCGCCGGACTTGCTTCCCGCCGACTGGCCAGCCAGTTGCCGCCCATGGTCAGCGCCATCACCCCGACCCCCGCCATCTCGACCATCAGGTCGGGGTAGAAGACCGCGATGATCGCCGGGACGATGACCAGCCGCGGCAACAGCGACATCCGTGTGAAGAGATATCCTTCCAGGGCCGCGGCGAAGGCCCCCAGGGCGAGTATCGCGATCACCCCGTTCCAGATCAGTACCGGCCAGGGGCCGCCCATGATGATCTCCGGGTTGAAGACCATGAACAGCGGGATCAGGTAGAGCCCCTTGGCGAATTTCCACGCCTGGAAGCCGGTCTCCATGGGCTTGCTGCCGGCGATGGCCGCCCCGGCGAAGCCCGCCAGGGCGATCGGCGGCGTGACGTTGGAATCCTGGGAGTACCAGAACACCACCAGGTGGGCGATCAGCAGCGGGATACCGAACTCGGCGGTCAGCGCCGGGCCGACCAGCACGATCAGCACGATGTAGCTGGCGGTGACTGGCAGGCCCATGCCCAGCACCAGGCTGGCCAGCAGCACCATGACCAGCGCCAGCACGATATTGCCGCCGGAGAACGCCATCATCATGGCCGAGAATTTCAGGCCCAGGCCGGTGAGGCCCACGATGCCGACGATGATCCCCGCCACGGCACAGGCCATGGAGACCGCCACGGCGTTGCGGGCGCCGAGCTCGAGCCCCTCGACCAGCTTGACGACACCCGCTCCGGCCACCCCTACGATGGCCGCCAGGGTCACCGGCTGCCCCTGTCGCGGAGCGATGAACAGGAACCACACCGCATAGCGCAGCACCGCCACGGCGACCATGGTGATCACGGCATAGAAGCCCACCCGCATCGGCGACATGTGCATCGCCAGCAGCCACACCAGCACCCCCAGCGGCAGCAGGAAGTGCCAGCCGTCGCGCATCACCTGACGCATCTGCGGCAGCTCGCTGCGGGCCATCCCCTGCATGCCCTGCTTCAGCGCGATGATATGCACGAAGAGATAGACGGTGGCGAAGTACATGATCGCCGGCAGGATGCTGACCTTGACCACCTCCAGGTAGGGAATCCCGGTGTACTCGGCGATCAGGAAGGCCCCGGCGCCCATCAGTGGCGGCATGATCTGCCCGCCGGTGGACGCCGCCGCCTCGATGCCGCCGGCCTGGTGGGGCTTGTAGCCCAGGCGTTTCATCAACGGAATGGTGAAGGCACCGGTGGTCACCACGTTGGCAATGGCGCTGCCGGAAATCGAGCCCATGCCGGCGGAGGCGAGTACCGCGGCCTTGGCCGGGCCGCCGCGCTGGCGGCCGGTGGCCGCGTAGGCCAGATCGATGAAGAACTTGCCGGCGCCGGTGCTCTCGAGGAAGGCGCCGAACAGCACGAAGACGAAGATGAAAGTGGCCGCCACGCCCAGCGGCAGGCCGAAGATGCCCTCCTGGCCCAGGTAGAGCTGGCCCACCACCCGGTCGATATTGTAGCCGCGATGCTCGAGGATGCCGGGCAGGAACTGTCCCAGCCAGGGCAGTTCGCCGCGCGGGCCGGCGAAGGCATAGAGAATCGCCAGCGCCCCGATGATGGTCATGCCCAGGCCCACCGCCCGGCGGCTGGCCTCCAGCACCGTCACGGTCGCGATGCAGCCGACGATGATGTCGGTCTGGCTCCAGAAGCCGGCCCGACGGATGATCTCGTCGAGATAGAACGCCAGGTAGCCGCCGGTGATTAGCGCCCCGGCGAAGAAGGCCGCGTCGAGGGCCCAGCCCAGCACGCCGCGGCTACGGTTCGGCCCGAACACCGGGAAGATCAGGAAGGCCAGCATCATGATCAGCATCAGGTGGATGCTGCGCTGGTAGAAGAGTCCCATCGGCTGGATGCCGGCGGAATAGAGCTGGAACAGGGACAGCCCCACGGCGATCAGAGTGATGAGCCACAGGATCGGCCGTGGCTGGATGGCCTTGCCACCGGGTACGGTGACGGGAGGGTTGGCGGAGTCGCTCATGCACGCCTCAATCGGGAGTGGTGGATGGGGATTGCAGGTGAATCGTCACCCGTTCGCCGGCGGCCCGCTCGCTGATGCTCAGCCGGCGCCCCTCATGCAGCAGTCGGTGATCGACCTCCGGGGAGCCGACCCGGAGGCGGTAGCGGTTGCCGGGGACTGGCTCGTCGATCTCCTCGATCCAGTAGCCGCCCCGGCCATCGGAGACCTGGCGGCCGCGTCCCGGCACGTGCCCCAGCCCCGCGGCGAAATCGGGCTGGTGGCTGCGTTCGAGCACCATACGCCCCGCGCGGTGGCGGTAACAGTCCTGGACCCGGATACCGGTCACGGAGTGGTTCCACTCCAGGCACCAGGCCTCGCCTTCCGGCATGGGCAGGGCGAGGATCAGGCGACCGTCGTCCCCCCGCACCTCCAGCCGCCTCGACTCGTCGGCCGCGAGTGGGAGGGCGGTCAGCAGCAGGCCAAGGGCCAACGCACGCAAAGTCGCCGGCCCGAGGGCACGGCGACTTTCTCGGGGCATCGCGGCACCCATCTTCAGTGCCCGACGGGAGGGATCATTCCGGACGCTGGTGGTCCTGGACCTCGGCGCCCACCTCCTCGTAATAGCGCAGCGCTCCCGGATGGAAGGCGATCGGGGTGGAGTCGATGCTGAACGCTACGGTGGTGTCGTTGGCCGCCGGGTGGATGGCGATCAGCTCGTCGGTATGTTCGAAGAGGATGCGGGTGATCTCGTAGGCCAGCTCCTCGTCCATTTCGCTGCTCACCGCCAGCACGTTGGGGATGCTGATGGTCTGAACCTCTTCGTCCACGCCATCGTAGAGGCCGGCACGCAGGGTATAGGGCGCGAAGACCGGCTCGCCTTCCCGGGCATTGGCGATCTCCTCGTCGGAGAAGCCGATCAGGCGAATCTCGCGAGTCGCGGCCAGGTTGAGGATCGAGCTGGTGGGCGGCCCCACGCTCCAGAAGCCGGCATCGATGTCGCCGTCGCGGATGGCATCGGCGGTCTCGTTGAAGTTGAGGCGCTGGGGCGTGAAATCTTCGTAGCTGATGCCATTGGACTCCAGCAGGGCGCGGGCGTTGAGCTCGGTACCGCTGCCCGGCGCGCCGACGGAAACACGCTTGCCCTTGAGGTCTTCCAGGGTGTGCACGTCGGAGTCGGCCAGGGTGACCAGTTGCACCGCATTCGGATAGATGGAAGCCAGCGCGCGAATGTTGTCGAGCTGGCGGCCCTCGAAGTCGCCGGTCCCGCTGTAGGCCTGATGGACGGTGTCGGCCAGGGCCAGGGCGAGGTCGGAGTCGCCGCGCCACACCAGGCCCATATTCTCGACGGAGGCACCGGTCACTTCGGCCACCGCGCTGGCACCCTCGATATGGTTGTTGATCAGTTCCGCCAGGCCCCCGCCGTAGGGATAGTAGACACCACCGGTACCGCCGGTGGCGATGGAGAGCTGCTGGGCCGCAGCCAGCGGGGCCGTGGCGATCAACGAAGCAGCGACGGCGTACTTGAAGATTTGCATGGAACTCCTCCGGTCCTGGAACCAGGTTGTTGTGTGATTGTCGACGGCACCCGGGAGGGCAAGGCACCTATCGAAAAGCTAGCACGCCCTCAGCGTGAGAGGCCAACGGCATTATTTCTACGTTTTCAGGGATTTTCGGCAATCCTCCATTGGTCGACCGGCTTGTCGATCGCCCCGCTGAGGCCGAACATGGCCTCCGGAGCATCAACAAATCCACACTGGTAAAAATCGCTTTCAGCCCCCATGATGTAGTCGTCGCCATCGTTTACTGGAGCATCATGAGCACGGCACGTCATACCGCCCATGCGGAACTGCTAGACCCTCCGCGAAGCAGCCCTGACCTCGATGTCAGGGACCTCGAACAACGTACACGCCTCATGCGCATCGTCACCCGGCTGATCGCCGTGTCCGATCTCGGCAACCGTGAGATCGCGCGCCGCGCCGGGCTTCCGATGCAGAAGATCAGCGACCTCCTGGCCGGTCGCCTCGAGCATCTCTCGATCGACGAGCTACGGCTGCTGTATCGCTCCATCGATCCACAGTCCACCACGCACTAGCGTCCCTCCGCGAACGCCCCATACCCGACGCCCCTGCCGGTCTCACTGCAGGGGCGTTGTCGTGGAAAGCCGTCGCTGTCCTGACGTCCCCCGTCCTTCCTGGCGGGCAAGAGCACGACGGCGCCGCATCAGCCACTCGAGAGTCAGTCACTCGAGAGTCAGTCACTCGAGAGATAGTGCACGCTGAACAGCCCCTCGGCGTCACTCCAGACCGCGCTCGACCGATAACCGGCTCGCCTGGCCAGCGCCTGGAACCCCTCGCGACTGTACTTGCAGGAATTCTCGGTATGCAGCGTCTCGCCCCGGGCGAAGTCGAAACGGTGTTCATCGAGGACGAGAGTCTGTCGGCACTCGCTGACCAGGTGCATCTCGATGCGGGAGGCCGCCGCATCGAAGAAGGCGAGATGCCGGAAGTGGTCGGGCGCTACCGCGACGCCCAGTTCCCGGCGCATGCGCTCCAGCAGGTTGAGATTGAACGCCGCCGTGACCCCGGCGGCATCGTTGTAGGCCGCCTCGAGAAGGCGCCGCTCCTTGACCAGATCGACACCGATCAGCACACCGCTTCCCGGGGGGAGGGCCTGGCGTAGCCGGGCGAGAAAGGCCTCGGCCTCGGCCGGCGTGAAGTTGCCGATACTCGAGCCGGGAAAGAAGGCCACCACCCGCCGACCCTCGACCCCCGCCGGCAAGTGCAACCGCGCCGAGAAGTCCGCCCAGGCCGCATGCACCTCGAGCCAGGGGTAGTCAGCCGCCAGGCGGCGGGTGCTCTGCAGCAGGAAGTCGCGGGAGATATCCACCCCCAGGTAACGACTCGGGCGCATCGCCTCCAGCAGCAGTCGCACCTTGCGACTGGCCCCGCTGCCCAGCTCGACCAGCAGCGACTCCGGCCCGACGAGCGCCGCGATCTCCTCGGCGGCCTCGGCCAGGATGCCCTCCTCGGTTCGGGTCAGGTAGTACTCGGGCTGGCGGCAGATGGCCTCGAAGAGCCGGGAGCCGCGGCGATCATAGAAGTACTTGGGCGAGAGACGCTTGCGCGCGAGGCTCAGTCCGGCGATCACCTCATCGCGAAACGACGGCCCCGCCTCGGCGACATGCTGGTCATGGAAATGCACGGCAGTGGACATCGAGGACCCTCGCTGACGAAAGGTTCTGGCGGCAGGATTCGACAGCACGCCGAGGCCGGGATGGCATCGTGTTATCGATTTACCGTTAGACTGTGGCGGCAACGCCAATGTCTCACCAATCTAGAGCGAGCCTCTCGATGCAACAACCGCAGCAGCCGGTCTTGCGGGATATCGTACTGGTCGGCGGCGGCCACTCCCACGTCGGCGTCCTGAGGCGTTTCGCCATGCGCCCGGAACCCGGCGTCAGGCTCACCTTGATCTGCCGCGATACGCACACCCCCTATTCGGGCATGCTGCCGGGGTATGTCGCCGGGCACTACCGCTACGACGAGGTACATATCGACCTGCGCCGGCTGGCGGAGTACGCCGGGGCGCGCTTCTTCGGCGACGAGGTCGTCGGCCTCGACCATGATCTCCGCCAGGTGCTCTGCCGCACGCGGCCCCCGGTGCCCTACGACCAGCTGTCGATCAACATCGGCTCGACGCCCCACGTGGACTCGATCACCGGGGCCGGCGATCACGCCGTGCCGGTCAAGCCCATCCATCGCTTCAACGACCGCTGGCAGACGCTGCTCGAGCGTCTCACGCACCCACACACCGGGCACCACCCCGGCCAGCCCCGTGTCGCGGTGGTCGGCGGCGGTGCCGGCGGGGTCGAACTGCTGCTGGCCATGCAGTACCGGCTGAGCAGGGAGCTCAAGGCCCTGGGGCGCGACCCCGGCGAGCTGACCTTTGCCCTGTTCACCCGCAGCGAGCGGATCCTGCCCACCCACAATGCCCGCGTGCGCGCCCATTTCCTCGCTACCCTGGCCAGGCGCGGTGTCGAGGTCCATACCGCCACCGACGTCGTCGGCGTCGAGGCGGGTCGGCTGCAGGGCGCCGACGGCAGTTGGCACGCCGCCGACGAGATCGTCTGGGTCACCGATGCCGGCGGCGCCGCCTGGCTGCGTGATACCCGCCTGGACCTCGACGACGACGGCTTCATCAGGGTCGACGACACCCTGCGCTCGCTGTCGGATCCGCGGGTCTTCGCCGCCGGCGATATCGCCAACCAGGTCGCTCACCCCCGCGAGAAGGCCGGGGTCTTCGCCGTGCGCCAGGGTCGCCCGCTGGCCGACAACCTGCGCGCCGCCGTGACCGGCAAGCCCCTCAAGCCCTACCGCCCCCAGGCGCAGTGGCTGGCCCTGATCAGCACCGGCGACCGCCACGCCGTGGCCTCACGCGGTGGGCTCTACCTGGCCGGCGACTGGGTATGGCGCTGGAAGGACGCCATCGACCGGCGCTTCATGACTAAATTCAACGATCTGCCGCCCATGGAGGACGGTGCCATGCCCGGCCCCCGGCCCAGCAGGGTGGCCCTCGACGACGAGGAGCACGCCCAAGCGATCTCGGCCATCGCCATGCGCTGCGGCGGCTGCGGGGCCAAGGTCGGCGCCTCGGTGCTGTCCCGGGCCCTCGCGACTCTCCAGCCGGTGGACCGGGGCGAGGTGCTGGTGGGCCTGCACGCCCCGGACGACGCCGCCGTGGTGCGGGTGCCGCCAGGCAAGGCCATGGTGCATACCGTGGACTTCTTCCGCGCCTTCATCGACGACCCCTATGTGTTCGGCAAGGTCGCCGCCAACCACGCCCTGGGCGACATCTTCGCCATGGGCGCCGAGGCACAGACCGCCACCGCCGTGGCCACGGTGCCCCAGGGGCTCGAAGCCAAGGTCGAGGACACCGTCTTCCAGATGATGAGCGGTGCCCTCGAGGTGCTCAACGCCGCCGACTGCGCCCTGGTCGGCGGACACACCGGCGAGGGCGCCGAGCTGGCCCTGGGCTTCGCCGTCAACGGCCTGATCGATGCCGAGGGCGACGGTCTCCTGAACGACGGCATCCTGACCAAGGGCGGCCTGCGCCAGGGCCAGGTGCTGATCCTGACCAAGCCCATCGGCACCGGCACCCTCTTCGCCGCCCACGCTCGGCTGGGCGCCCGGGGGCGCTGGATCGACGCGGCGCTGGCGAGCATGTGCCAGTCCAGCCGCGAGGCCGCGGCCTGCCTGCGCGAGCACGGCGCCACCGCCTGCACCGATCTCACCGGCTTCGGCCTGCTGGGGCACCTGGTCGAGATGACGCGCCCCTCGGGGGTGGATGCCGAGCTCGACCTGGCGGCGCTGCCGTTGCTCGAGGGCGCCGAGGAGACCGTCGCCGCCGGCATCCTGAGCTCCCTGCAGCCCGCCAACGTGCGCCTGCGTCGGGCCATCCGCGACCAGGCGTCCTGGGTCGCGCACCCCCGCTACCCGCTGCTGTTCGACCCCCAGACCGCCGGCGGCCTGCTGGCCAGCGTGCCCGCCGAGCGCGCCGTGGCGTGCCTGGACGCCCTGCATACGCTGGGCTACGCCTGGGCCGCCGTCATCGGCCGTGTCCTCGAGCCCGGCGAGGCGCTGGAGCCCATCCATCTAAAGGGCTGATTTCACAACCACGTTAGTGGACAGGGGCTGTCCCGGGGGCGGTGTCAGGGAGTCAACCCACAGGCAGCGATGACCCGCGCCAGCCCCTCGCGTTCGGCCTCGGGGCGAAACAGCGGCGCGCGCGCCAGCACCTGCCGGCGGAGACGATCGACGAACGCCGGCTCGGCCTCGGCGCGGCGCAGCAGGGCCCGCAGGGCCGCGGTGTCGGCCACCGGGAAGTAGCCGGCGTAGTCCTCGCCCAGCAGGCCGCGATTGCCAGGGATCGCCGAGGCCAGCACCGGCAGGCCGGCCACGCAGGCCTCGCTGACCACATTGGCGCCCCCTTCCATGCGCGAGCTGATCACCATCAGCCGCGCCCGAGCCATCCACCGGCGCACCCGCCAGCGCGGTAGATCGCCGAGCCAGCGGTAGCGCGGATTGCCCGCCATCTCGTCGCGGGCGGCGTCGGCCCACTCCGAGCTATGGGCGCCGCCGAGCTGCACCACGCGCAACCGCGAGGATGCAGGCAGCTCGTGCATCGCCAGGGCCGCGCGCAGCGAATCCTTCTCCTCGCGCAGGTGACCGGCGACCAGCACCTCGAACCAGCGCCGGCTGGGTCGCGGGGCCCGGGGCGGCAGCGGCCGCGCCGACTGGTGGACGACATGCAGGCGCGACAGGAAGCGCGGCGGGAGGTCCTCGGCCAGGCAGTCATGCAGGCCGATCAGGGTATCGCTCGCTTCGAGGCTGTCGAGAAACAGCTCGGGATGGCTGTGCTGGAAGCGGTAGACGTCGGTCCCCGTCAGCACCACCACCAGTGTGCGGCCCGGAAAGGCGGTGCGACAGGCACGGATGGCGGCATGGCTGCGCACGGCATGCAGCGCCAGCACCAGGTCCGGTGGCTGGCCGGCCAGACGGCACTCATCGGGGCCGTCCTCGGATCCCACCAGTTGGACACGGCAACCCAGCTCCCGCAGCAGCCCCGCCCAGCGAGTCGCCGTGGTCCGATTGCCGGCGTGAGACCCTCGACCCGCCGGTGTGATCAGGGCTACCTTCAACACTATCCTCACTTCCTCACCGTCCCACTCCTCGACGAGGTCGGCATGCTCTCCACACCACTCGGCACACCGCCTACGCCCCCCAGGGCCGCCGACGAGCTGGCGGCGATGCTCACCGATGCCCGCGAGCGCAGCCTGGCGCTGATGCAGGACATCCTCGAGGCCCGCGAACTCGGCCCGCGGCTGGCGATCGTCAATCCACCGCTGTGGGAACTCGGCCACCTGGGCTACTTCCACGACCATTTCGCCCTGCGCGGCCTCTATGGCCTGCCCGACTACCGGCTCGCCGGCGCCGAGCGGCTGTACGATTCCAGCAGCATCGCCCATGACGACCGTTGGTCGCTACCGCTACCGTCACGCGAGGCCACCCTGGACTACCTGGCACGAGTGCAAGAGGCCATGCTCGAGCGCCTGCCCGACGGCGACGCCAGTGGCCCCCAGAGCTATGTCTATCAGCTCACCACGCTGCACGAGGACATGCACGGCGAGGCCTTCCTCTATACCCGCCAGACCCTGGGCGACCCGCCGCCCGCGTTGGGCACGCCACCGCGGGGGTTCTTCCTGACAGAGTCCGCCACCGAGCTCCTTGCCGGGGCCCTGCCCGGGGATGTCGACATCCCCGGCGGGTGCCATCAACTGGGGTCCGACGAGACCGTTCCCTTCCGCTTCGACAACGAGAAGCCCCCCCTGGAGGTCGAGGTGGCGCCCTTCTCGATCGCCCGGGCGCCGGTCACCAACGCCGACTTCGCCGCCTTCGTCGACGACGGGGGCTATCGGCGGCGCGAGCTGTGGAGCGAGGCCGGCTGGCGGTGGCGGGAACGTCAGGAGCAACCTCAGGGGCTCAGGGCCCCGGTCTACTGGCGCCAGGCCGACGCCGGCCGTTGGGAAGAGCGCGTCTTCGACCGTTGGCTGCCGCTGCCCCCCCACCAGCCGGTGGCACATGTCAGCTGGTACGAGGCCGAGGCCTGGTGCCGCTGGGCCGGCCGCCGCCTGCCCAGCGAGGTCGAATGGGAGGTCGCCGCCAGCCGGGAGCCGAGTTCCAACGGCCCCGCCCTGGCGGCGGGCAAGCGCCGCTACCCCTGGGGCGACACACCACCGGACGCCAGCCTGGCCAATCTGGATGGCTGGCGCCTGGGACGCCTCGATGTGGCCGCCCTGGCCGCGGGCGACAGCGCCTTCGGCTGCCGCCAGATGCTGGGCAACGTCTGGGAATGGACGGCCACACCCTTTGGCCCCTTCCCCGGATTCGAGCCAGAGCTCTACCGTGACTACTCGGCGCCCTGGTTCAAGGAGGGCCGCTACGTGCTGCGCGGCGGGGCCTGGGCCACGCGGTCACGGCTGATCCACACCGGCTACCGCAACTTCTTCACCCCGGAGCGCCAGGATATCCTGGCGGGCTTTCGCACCTGCGCCGCCTGAGAGGCTGACACGGGACGTCTCGGCATTATCCGGTATCATGCCCGTTCCCGCTGACCCGGCTTCCACTGCCCACTTTCCACTTTCAACGTCCCATAAGGGTTCCTGACCATGTTTCGATACCTGTCCCTTGCCCTGGCCTTGCTCCTCGTCACTCTCATCACCCCTGCCCTGGCCGCCGCCCAGACGCTGGTCTTCACCGCCATTCCCGACGAGGACGAGACCCGCCTGCAGGAGCGCTTCCAGGCCGTGGCCGACTACCTCGCCGAGGCGCTCGACGTCGAGGTGCGCTTCATTCCGGTCACCTCCTACGCCGCCTCGGTCACCGCCTTTCGCAACAACCAGGTGCAACTGGCCTGGTTCGGCGGCTTCACCGGCGTGCAGGCACGCCAGTTGGTGCCGGGTTCCCGGGCCATCGCCCAGGGCGTGGAAGACCCCGAGTACAAGAGCTACTTCATCGCCAACCAGGCCACCGGCCTCGCGCCCCATGACGGCGACAGCGCCCCCGAGGCGCTGCGCGGCCTGACCTTCAGCTTCGGCTCGCAAAGCTCGACCTCCGGGCGCCTGATGCCGGAATACTTCCTGCGCCGGGACCTCGAGGCCTCGCCCGACGAACTGTTCGAGCGGGTCGGCTTCAGCGGCAACCACAGCCGCACCATCGCGGTGGTGCAGTCCGGTGCCTACCAGGCCGGGGTGGTCAGCTACAAGGCCTGGGAGAACGAGGTGGCCAGCGGCAGCGTCGATCCCGAGCGGGTCCAGGTGATCTGGGAGTCGCCGCCCTATCCCGACTACCAGTGGACGGTGCGCGGCGATGTCGACGAGCGCTTCGGCGAGGGCTTCACCGACCGCCTGCAGCAGGCGCTGCTCGACATGGATGACCCCGACCTGCTGACCCGCTTCCCGCGCTCGGGCTTCATCCCGGCCGACAACGACGCCTACCGGGAAATCCTCGAGGTCGCGCAGTCCCTGGGGCTGCTCGACTGATGACCATGCTGGCGCTGCATGATGCCGTCGCCGCCTATGGCGAGACCCGCGTGCTCGGCCCGTTGAGCCTGACGCTGGCGCGTGGCGAGTGCGTGGCGCTGGTCGGCCGCAGCGGTGCCGGCAAGTCGACGCTGCTGTCGGTGATGTATGCCCGCTGGCGCGAACAGGGGGCCGCCCTGATGCCCCAGGACCTCGGCCTGGTGGCCACCCTCTCGGTGTTCCACAACGTCTACATGGGCCGGCTCGACCGCCATCCCTGGTGGCGCAACCTGCTGACCCTGGTGCGCCCGCGGCGACGTGACGTGGCGGAGATCGACGCCCTGCTCACCCGACTCGGCCTCGACGACAAGCTCTGGACTCCCTGCGGCGAACTCTCCGGCGGGCAGCGCCAGCGTGTCGCCGTGGCGCGGGTCATCCACCAGGGCGGCGGGATGCTGCTCGCCGACGAGCCGGTCTCGGCACTCGATGGTCCCCTCTCCGAGGTGGTCCTGACCGCCCTGACCGACGCCTATCCGACCGCGGTACTGGCCATGCACGACGTGGAATTGGCGCTGCGCTACTGCACCCGGGTGATCGGCATCCAGGATGGCGCCATCGCCATCGACCAGCCCAGCCAGCGCCTGGCCGCCACCGACCTGCTGCCGCTCTACTGATCATGCCTTTGACCGCCACCCGTCGCGTCACCCTGGGGCTGATCCTGCTGGCCGCGGTGTGCCTGCTGTTCGGCGACTTCGAGATCAGTACCCACGACCCCTGGCAGGCACTGGGCCGCCTGTTCCTGGGGCTGGTCCAGCCCGACTTCTCCCGCGTCGACTTCCTCGGCGAGGCCCTGCTGCGGACAGTGGCCTTCGCCTTCGTCGGCGTGGGGCTCGGTGCGGCGGCGGGCATGCTGCTGGCCCTGCTCTTTCGTCATCTCTGGGTGCGCACCTTCTGCGCCTTCGTCCGCGCCATTCATGAGCTGTTCTGGGCGCTGATCTTCCTGCAGAGCTTCGGCCTGCACCCGATCACCGGGGTACTGGCCATCGCCATCCCCTACGCCGGCACCTTCGCCAAGGTCTATGCCGAGATCCTCGACGAGGGCGACCCGCAGCCGGAACGCACCCTGCCGCGGCGCGCCGGGCGGCTCTCGGCGCTGGTCTACACCCGCATCAGTCAGGCCTGGCCGCACCTGGTCAGCTATACGGCCTACCGCCTCGAGTGCGGCCTGCGCTCCAGCGCGGTGCTCGGCTTCGTCGGCATGCCGACCCTGGGCTTCCACCTCGCCGCCGCCTTCGCCCAGGGCCACTACGGTACCGTCGGTGCGCTGCTGCTGCTGTTCTACGCCCTCATCGCCTCCCTGCGGCTGTGGGTGCGGCCGCGGCTGCTGCCCCTCTACCTGCTGGCCTCCCCCTTCCTGCTGGGCACCGGGCTGCCGGTCATGTGGAGCAACATCGCGCGCTTCTTCACCGAGGACATCGTGCCCGCCCCGCTGCGCCAGGGCGAGGGGCTCGACGGCCTGCTGCCCTGGCTGGGGGATCTCCTCGCCCACCAGGCCCTGCCCGGCATCTGGAATACCCTGCTGCTGACCCAGATCGCCCTGGTGCTCACCGGCGTGCTGGCGATGACGCTCTTCCCGCTCGTCTCTCACCATTTCACGGGGCGCCACGTCACCGGCCGGGTGCGCGGCGCCATGGGGCATGGCGTACTGGTGGTGATGCGCTCCACCCCCGAGTACCTGCTGGCCTTCATCCTGCTGCAGCTGTGGGGCCCCTCGATGCTGCCGGCGGTCGTCGCCCTGGCGCTGCACAACGGCGGCATCATCGGCCACCTGGTCGGGCGCCGCAGCAACGAGCTCCACCTGCGCCAGGACGCTCCCGGGGGCATGAACCGTTACGCCTACGAGGTGGCGCCGCGGGTCTACGGCCCCTTCCTGGCGCTGCTCTTCTACCGCTGGGAGATCATCATGCGCGAGACCGCCATCCTCGGCATCCTCGGCATCGCCACCCTGGGCTTCCACGTCGACAGTGCCATCCAGGAGCTGCGCTTCGACCGCGCCATGGTGCTCATCGTGATCACCGCCCTGCTCAACATCGGCGTGGACATCCTCGCCCGACGGCTGCGCGCCAACCTGCGCCTGAGCCACACCGCCCAGAGCGAGCCGTAATCCGGCAGACAGAGAAACGCCCCTGCCGGGAGACCAGCGAGGGCGCTTGAGTAGCGCTGTCTTCGGAGACCATTCTGGTTTATATTTTAACCTGAAACTCAAGAAATATTAACCACAGGTAGCATGCCATGATCGGAGAACGGCTGAAACGAGCCCGCGCCGCCGCCGGCCTCTCGATGCAGGCCCTGGCCGAGCGGGTGGGGGTGTCTGCCCCGATGATCAAGAAGTACGAGGACGACCGAAGCATGCCGTCCTCGGGCAAGCTGCTCGCCATCGCCAAGGCGCTGGGTGTACGCAGTGAATATTTCTTCCGACCTACCGTCGTCGAACTCACGGAAGTCGAGTATCGCAAGCGTGCCAGTACTCCCAAGTCCATCCTGAAGCGCATCGAAGCCGATGTACTGGACCAGGCAGAACGCTGGCAGGAGCTCGCCAACCTCTGGCCGACATTCCCCGTACCGGACTTTGCCCTACCCTGTTGCCTGCCAGAGAGCATCAGCAGTCTTGAGCAGGTCGACAACCTGGCCGATGCCCTGCGCCGGGAGTGGCACCTGGGCCTTAACCCGATTCCGGACTTGATCGATACGCTGGAGAGCCACGGCATCCTGGTGATCCTGACCGATGCAGATCCCAAGGGGACATTCGATGGGCTACAGGCGACGGTCGCAGGACAACCCATCGTCGTCGTCTCCAAGGCATGGAGCGGTGACCGACAGCGATTCACGCTCGGTCATGAACTGGGGCACCTGCTGCTGCATGGACGCCTGGTGGACGAGATGGATGAAGAGCGGGTCTGCAACCGTTTTGCCGGCGCCTTCCTGCTGCCGGCCGGTGCCCTGCGCGGCCAGTTGGGAAGCTCTCGTCACAACCTCGAGCCCCAGGAGCTTTACCTGCTGAAGCAGGAATACGGGTTGAGCATGCAGGCCTGTCTCTATCGAGCCAAGGACCTCGGCATCATTTCCGAAGCAACCCACCGCTCGCTCTCCATCTCCTTCTCACGCAAGGGGTGGAAACGCGACGAACCGGGTACTCCCTACCCCCGTGAATCCACGCTACTGTTCCGGCAACTGGTCTATCGGGCGCTGGCGGAGGGCCTGATCACCGAGTCCAAGGCGGCCGAACTACTGGGACTGCCTCTGGCTCGGTTCCATCAGGCTCGTCGGCTGGAGTCGCTCGATGAAGCTGTTAATCAGTGATGCCAATATTCTGATCGATCTCGAGGAAGGCCAACTGCTGGCACAGTTCTTCAGGCTGCCGTATGACATCGGAACCCCGGATATCCTGTTCGAGGAAGAACTCTCGGAACAGCATCCGGAGCTGCCTGGCCTGGGACTGCGCATCATGGAGCTCTCCGCTGAAGGCATGCTCGATGTCGTGCGCCTGGTCGGAACCTACGCGGCTCCCAGCCGCTATGACTGCATGGCCCTGGCACTCGCGCTCCAGGAAATGTGTCCCCTCCTGACCGGCGATCAGGCGCTGAGAGCAGCCGCGCAGCAGGAGCATGCCGAAGTCCGTGGCACCCTGTGGGTCGTAGAAGAATTGGTATTGCAGTCACTGCTGACGAAAGATGAGGCCCACAGGGCCTATGACAGAATGAAGGACGCAGGCAGGCGCCTTCCCTGGAAGACGGCCTACCAGCGCCTGCAAGATCTCCGGCATGAATGACTTTCACTCAGCCTGATCGGTCACCGCGCCGGTGGAGGCGGAACTCACCGCCCTGGCGTACTTGGCCAGCACGCCGCGGGTGTAGCGCGGCGCGGGCTGCCGCCAGGCGGCGCGGCGGCGCATCAGCTCCTCGTCGGAAAGCCCCACCTCGATGGTGTCGGCCTCGGCGTCGATGGTGATCACGTCGCCGTCCTCCACCAGCGCCAGCGGCCCCCCGTCGAAGGCCTCCGGCGTCACGTGGCCGACCACGAAACCGTGGCTGCCCCCGGAGAAGCGCCCGTCGGTGATCAGCGCCACCTCGCTGCCGAGCCCCCGGCCCATGATCGCCGAGGTCGGGGTGAGCATCTCGCGCATGCCAGGTCCCCCGCGGGGGCCCTCGTAGCGGATCACCACCACGTCCCCGGCCACCACGCTGCCGTCGTTGATGCGCGCCTGGGCCTCCTCCTCGGAGCCGAAGACCCGTGCCGTGCCCGAAAACCGGGTGCCCTCCTTGCCGGTGATCTTGGCCACCGCCCCCTCGGGCGCCAGGTTGCCGTAGAGGATGCGCAGGTGGCTCTCGGCCTTCAGCGGTGCCTCGAGCGGGGCGATGATCGCCTGTCCCTGGGGATAGGGCGCCACCCCGGCCAGGTTCTCGGCGAGCGTCTTCCCCGTCACCGTCAGGCAGTCGCCGTGCAGCAGGCCGGCATCGAGCAGCGTCTTCATCAGCGGCTGGATACCGCCGATCTCGACCAGTTCGCTCATCATGTAGTGGCCGCTGGGGCGCAGGTCGGCGAGCACCGGCACCCGCTTGCCGATGGCGGTGAAGTCCTCGAGGGAGAGCTCGACCCCGATGGTGCTGGCCATGGCGATCAGGTGCAGCACCGCATTGGTCGAGCCGCCCAGGGCGATCACCACGGTGATGGCGTTCTCGAAGGCCTCGCGGGTCATGATGTCCGAGGGCTTGATATCGCGCTCGAGCAGTTCGAGCACCGCCGCGCCCGCGGCTTCACAGTCGTCACGTTTCGCCTGCGACACCGCGTTCTGTGCCGAGCTGCCCGGCAGGCTCATGCCCAGCGCCTCGATGGCCGAGGCCATGGTATTGGCGGTGTACATGCCGCCGCAGGAGCCGGGCCCGGGAATCGCCGTCTCCTCGATCTGCTTCACCTCGATCAGGTCGAGATCGCCGCGGCTGTAGGCGCCCATGGCCTCGAACACCGAGACGATATCGGTGTGGCCCTCTCCGGGCAGGATGGTGCCGCCGTAGACGAAGACGCTCGGCCGGTTCAGCCGCGCCAGGCCCATGAGGCAGCCCGGCATGTTCTTGTCGCAACCGCCGATGGCCACCAGGCCGTCGAAGCCCTCGCAGCCGGCCACCGTCTCGATGGAGTCGGCGATTACCTCGCGCGACACCAGCGAGTACTTCATGCCTTCGGTGCCGTTGGCGATGCCGTCGGAGATGGTGATGGTATTGAAGATCACCCCCTTGCCCCCGGCCCCGTCGGCCCCGTCGCTGGCGCGACGCGCGAGTTCGTCGATATGGCTGTTGCAGGGCGTGAGGTTGCTCCAGGTCGAGGCGATGCCCACCTGGGGCTTGGTGAAGTCGCTGTCGGTGAAGCCCACCGCGCGCAGCATGGCGCGGCTGGCGGCCTTGCCGGGGCCATCCACCACCGGCGCGGAGTGGCGGCGACGGGGATCCTGCGGCGTATCGCTCATGGGGCGGACTCCTCTGGTCGATCGGGGTTGACCTTCAGAGGGTGGCTGGCGAAGGCCGGCCTGGCAACCCGCCCCGCCGGCGATGGCCTCAGCGGGAATGGACGGCGTCGTGGAAGGCCCGCTCCTGGACCACGGTGTCGCGGAAGCACTCGGCCATGCGGGCGAAGGCGGCGTCATCGAGCGCCTCCGCCTCCTCGTCCAGGCGCCGACGCAGCCAGTCCACGAACTCCTGAAAGGCGGGGTTGTCGTGCAGATCGATCCACTCGCCCATCAGTGGATGCAGCCCGTCTATGCGGGTCACGCGCAGCGCCCACTCGAGGTAGACCCACTCGGTGACCACCAGCACCGCCAGGATCTCGGCGTAGTCACCGCCCTGGCCGGTGACGTGCAGCAGCTCACGGAACGCCCGGGTCTGCGGCAGGTAGATCGGCGCCTCGCGCTGTGACGCAGGCACATCGAAGGCCTCGAAAGTGCACTGGAAGGTGCTGTTCTCGTCGCTCGTCAGCATGCCCATGAACTGGCCCAGCACCACGCGGTCGGCCATGCTCGGCGCGCGGCCGATAGCGTGGCCGATAAGCGCGGTGAAGGGGTCGACGAAGCCGTAATCCTGCACCATGTAGGCGGCAAAGTCGTCACCCGCAAGCCGCCCCTCGGCCAGGGCGTCGAACAGCGGATGGTACACCGTGGCCGACCAGTCTGGCTCGCTGATCTCGCGCAGCCAGTCGGTGATGCGCGCCGATGCATGTCCGGCGGCCCAGGCGTTCCAGTCAGAGCGTGTCGTCATCAGGCGTCTCCCTTGCTTGCCAGGTGAAATTTCGCCCCCGGGCGCAGCCAGGCGATCAGCAGGCTGGCCAGGGTGGAGGCGACCAGCGCCCCCAGGAACGGCGCCAGGGTCGGGATGCTGTCGGGGAAGCTGGCCGCCAGCACCCCAGCCGCCAGGCTGCCCTGGGCGATCCAGCCCGGCACCACCGCGCCGAGCAGGCCCGCCACCCCGCCGGCCACCGCCGCCAGCGGACTCATGCGCCGCCACAGCCCCAGCAGCACCGGCACCACAATGGCCGCGCAGAGCAGGTCGGCGATCAGGAACAGCCGCAGCACCGAGAAGCCCTGAAGGGCCACCCAGATCACCGGCGCCATCAGCGCCACCGTGACGAGCCGCGCCGCGCGTACCGAGAGCCCGCGCCTCCCGGAGCTTGCCACCGCCATGGAGGCGATGGCGTTCTGCAGGGTGTCCACGCTGGAGGCCACCAACGTTACCGCCAGCACCAGGGCCGGCAGGCCCAGCCAGGCCGGTGCGGCGGAGAGCAGCGCGAAGAAGGGAATCGGCGGCTCGCCCAGCGGCAGGGCGTGCATGGCGGCGAGCATGCCCAGCCCGCCGATGGCCATCACCACCAGCAGGCTGCTGGCCCCGCCCAGCAGCGCCCCGCGTCCCAGTGCACGGTCATCCTCGGCCGCCCAGATACGCTGCCAGTAGCCCTGGTGGAAGAGGTTGGCCGCGGTGACCGCGATCACCAGGGTCAGCGCCACGGAGAGCGCACTGCCGGTGGGAATGGACGGCATCACCGCCCCGGCCGGCATGGGCGGCAGCCACCACCAGGCCACGCCGCCGACCAGCACCAGCAGGGCCAGCAGCAGCCAGGCCTGCCAGCGATCGGTGGCCAGGCTCGCTCTCAGGCCGCCCAGGGTGGTGTAGACCAGGGTAACCACCGCCACACCGAGGATCACCAGCGAAGGCGGCACGTCGGAGAGCAGCGCGGCGATGGCGCCGATGGCGGTCAGCTCGGCGGCCAGGAAGATGGCCATGTAGGCTACGGAAACGAAGGAGACCCAGCGCCGCACCCCGGCGCCATAGCAGGCCTCGGCGAACTCGCCGATGCTGCGCCCTTCCGGCAGGTGGCGTCGGATGGCCGGGCCATAGAGCCCCAGTATCAGAAACGGCAGCGACGAGCCGATGGCGTAGCCGGCCAGGGCCACCGGGCCGACGAAGGCGCCGATCTCCGGCGGGGCGAAGAGGATCCAGGCACCCATGCTGGAGGCCAGGAACGACAAGCCGATGGCCTGCGCACCCTGGGAGTTGCGAGCGGTAACGTAGTCATCGAGCGGACCGTCGGCCCGGCGGGCCCTCAGGCCGAGAACGGCAAAACAGAACAGCGCCGCGCCGAGCACGGCAGACGTCAGGTAGGGCATGTCGCGCTTCCTCCGCCGGTGTGAACCGGATCAGGTTCCAGGGTCGGTGCCATGTGGCGCCCTCTCAGCCCCGACCCGAGCAACGCGGCGGGACTCCCCTGGCGACAGTGGATGTAAACTCGTGAACGAACCTCAAGTTATGGCCACAAGGGCCGACATAACGCTCGACCCACTAGAATGACACAACGCCACCGGATTTCGAACGTCCCCCTCGCAGGAAACCGCTCATGCCGTTTACCGAAGCCAAGGAACACGCCCCCGGGCGCCTGCACGCGATCTTCGCCGATCCCTACTCCGCCTTCGACAACCTGGTCCCCGAACGCTATCTGCACCTGCGCGTGGCCGTCGACGCCCTGATCGGCCGGCCGATGGCCGAAAACCGGTTAACGGTGCGCGTGATCCACGGCTGGGAGAACGGCTACTTCGAGCCCGCCGATCTCAAGCACAGCGACCATCGCGTCGGCTCCCTGAACGACCTGCGCGATGTCGCCACCCGCTATCACCGGGCCTTCGAGGCACAGCAGCCCCTGCCCCGTGACGATGCCTCGCTGCTGGCCGAACCACTGGCCGCCGCCATCGCCGCCGCCGAAGCCCGGGGCCAGGCGCTGGACGGCGAGACCCGCACCAGCCCCGCCCGCTGGCCCACCTTCGCGCGGGGGCTCACGCTCTACACCTTCTTCAAGGTCTATCACCGCCTCACCTATGGCGAGGACGACGCCTACCGCTCTGTCCACTGCGAGACGCCCGATGGCCCCCGCGAGATCCACGAATTCCACCTCGAGGAAGGCGAGTTCGCCGTGGTCACCCCCGCCGATGGCGCGACCGGCGACAGCGTGCTGCTGCTGCACGAGAGCCAACTCGCGCCGGTGCTGCAGCTATTGGAGGAGTGTACAAATCCACACTTTTGATTAGACTGATTTGATGTACTGTTTCAGCTCGAGGTGGGCAGATTGCTGAATAATGACGAGATAATACGACAAGCAGCGTTTTCACGATTGACCAGGATTGTTCAAGAATTTGGATACGATGTGCCCTGGAGAGCGATAGCAGAGCCAGTGCCCATAGGTAATGACTCGTTCCTACTTGCCAACCTAGCACAGGGAATTTTCAAGCCGCGCCAGCTACGGCGCGGAATACTTAGCATTAAAACCGTCATTCGGAAGAATGGCGCATCAAGTAA
This sequence comes from Halomonas sp. LMYGS-3, assembly GCF_059509875.1. Classification (NCBI taxonomy): domain Bacteria; kingdom Pseudomonadati; phylum Pseudomonadota; class Gammaproteobacteria; order Oceanospirillales; family Halomonadaceae; genus Halomonas; species Halomonas sp. LMYGS-3. The sequence continues at coordinate 96,061 of NZ_JCAKFQ010000016.1, forward strand.
ATATCCCCCGGCAAAGCCGGGGGCTTTATTTTGTTAGCCCCTCAAAGGGGCAAGAATTTGAGCCGCCTGAAGGCGGCCATCCTCACATGCCGAACTTGAGCTGGTCATAATGTTCATCCA
>NZ_JCAKFQ010000017.1:0-87669 GCF_059509875.1 Halomonas sp. LMYGS-3
CGAGCCAGGGTCTGCTCGAGAGTTTTGAGGTCTGCGCGCTTCATGGTGTACTCCAGGGGAAACTGGATATACAGTAGTTTATACAGTATTTTTGAAGCACGCCAACAGCAGATACCAACATAGCGTCATATATCCAGTAAACGAGTACCGCCATGAACCCGAACCATCGCCACCGTGCCATGGCCCGCAAGGGGCGTGGCGCCACCTTCGATCCGCCCAACCGCTTCGCCCCCACCGTCAGCGAGGCCGTCGACGACGGCTGGTGGCAGGAAGAGGTACCCGAGCGGTTGGCCACCGAGGTCCGCGACGAGCGCACCCGCAGCGCCCTGTCGTGGAACACCTCGCCCGACCTGCCCTTCGATCGCTCGCTCAACCCCTACCGCGGCTGCGAGCACGGCTGCATCTACTGCTATGCCCGCCCCAGCCATGCCTACTGGGATCTCTCGCCGGGGCTGGACTTCGAGACCAGGCTGATCGCCCGCACCGGCCTGGTCGACCGGCTGGAGGAAGAGCTGGCCAAGCCCGGCTACGTCTGCCGGCCGATCGCCCTCTCCGGCAACACCGACTGCTACCAGCCGCTGGAGGCCGAACGGCGCACCACCCGCGCCATCCTGGAGCTGCTGCTCGAATGCCGCCATCCGGTCTCGGTCGTCACCAAGAGCGCACTGGTGCTGCGCGACCTCGACCTGCTACGCGACCTTGCCCGCCACCGCCTGGTGCGGGTGATGATCAGCCTGACCAGCCTGGACCGCGAGCTCAAGCGCTCGCTCGAGCCCCGCGCCGCCTCGCCCCAGGCGCGGCTCAAGGTGATCCGTCAGCTCCACGACGCCGGCGTGCCGGTGGGGACCCTGGTGGCGCCGGTGATTCCCGGCCTGACGGACCACGAGCTGGAGCGGCTGCTCGGTGCCGCGCGAGAGGCCGGTGCCGACCGGGCCGGCTGGACGCTGCTGCGCCTGCCCCGGGAGGTGGCGCCGCTGTTCGCGGCATGGCTCGAGGCCCACTACCCGAAACGGGCCGGCAAGGTGATGAGCCTGATGCGCCAGTGCCGCGGCGGGCGGGACTACGACCCGCGTTTCGGTCACCGCATGCGCGGTCAGGGCGTCTTCGTCGACCTGCTCGAGCAGCGCTTCCGCCGGGCCTGCCGACGCCTCGGCCTCAACGATCCCGCAGCCGGCGAGGCCATGCGGCTGAACACCATGGCGTTCCGCCCGCCCCGGGCCCAGGGCGATCTCTTCAACTGAGGGAAACATCGATGTATTGCCGCGCGCGATATCCTGAGCGCCTGCACCGCCATGACGGAGGCGGGAGCGTGACTCAGGGAATCAGCACCGCGGCGCCGGAGAGCCGCCCCTCGCGCAGGTCGTCGAGTGCCCGGTTGGCCTCCGCCAGCGGATAGGCGCGGGTCTCGGTGCGGATCGGCACCCCGGGGGCCAGCGCCAGGAACTCCTCGCCGTCGCGGCGAGTGAGGTTGGCCACCGACTTCACCGAACGCTCCTCCCACAGCAGGCGATAGGGGAAGCTCGGGATGTCGGACATGTGGATGCCGCCCGAGACCACCACGCCGCCGGGACGCACATGGGAGAGCGCGGCGGGAACAAGATCGCCCACCGGGGCGAACAGCAGGGCGGCGTCCAGCGTCTCGGGCGGCGCCTCGTCGCTGCCCCCGGCCCACTCGGCACCGAGACGACGGGCGAAGGCCTGGGCCTCGTCGTCGCCGGGGCGGGTGAAGGCGAAGACCCGCTGGCCGCGGGCCAGCGCCAGCTGGGCGAGGATATGGGCGGCGGCCCCGAAGCCATAGATACCGAGCCGCCGGTTCTCCTCGCCGCCGGCCAGCCGCCAGGTGCGGTAGCCGATCAGCCCCGCGCAGAGCAGCGGTGCGGTCGCCTGGGCATCCTCGTCATGCACGGGGAAGCAGTAGCGGGCGTCGGCCACGGCGTACTCCGCATAGCCGCCGTCACGAGTGTAGCCGGTGAACTCGGCGTGCTCGCAGAGGTTCTCCTCGCCCCGGCGGCAGGCTTCGCACTCGCCGCAGGTCCAGCCCAGCCAGGGCACGCCCACCCGGTCGCCGAGCGCGAAGGCGTCGATGCCCTCGCCCAGCACCGTGATCTCGCCGACGATCTCGTGGCCGGGCACCAGCGGCAGCCGGGGCTCGGCGAGCTCGCCGTCCACCACGTGCAGGTCGGTGCGACACACCCCGCAGGCCAGCACGCGCAGCTGTACCTCGCCCGGTCGAGGCTCAGGCCGGGGAATCCACTCCAGCCGCAGCGGCTCCCCCGCCGCATGGAGCCGCATTGCACGCATCTTGTTCATGACCACCCCCAGCGCCGAATCCCTACCACATGAGCATAATGCAGGAAGCCATGGAGGCGTCAGGCGTTCCAGGAGCCCCGAACCGGCAGGGTCAGTCTCCGCTCACCACCACCTCGTAGCCGGTGTACTTGCGCAGGTTGATCACCCCGCTGTCGAGGATCAGGTACTGCCCCTTGAGGCCCAGCAGGGTGCCGGTCACCTCGGGGCTCTTGTCGAGGTTATGGGAGACCACCTTGGCGGGGTATTCGAGCACCGGGTAGTCGAAGGCGACCGGTGTCGCGTCGAGGGTGCGGATGGCATCACCGCCGAAGCGCTCGCGCAGGTTGGCGAGCCCGCCGTCCAGGCGCGCCAGCAGGCGGTCGCGCTCGGCAGCCAGGTCCATGGGCGCGATATCCCCCTTGAGCATGGCGCGCCAGTTGGTGCGGTCGGCGACCTCCTCCTTGAACAGCACCTCGACGAAACCGGCCTGCTGACGAGTGTCGACCTCGAGGATCGGCAGCGCCTGCACCGCCCCCTGGTCGAGCCAGCGGGTCGGTACCTGGCTGCCGCGGGTGATGCCCACCTTGAGCCCCGAGGCATTGGCCAGGTAGACCACGTGGGGCTGGAAGCAGTGACGCTCGCCCCACTCCGGCTCGCGGCAGGTGCCCTCGAAGTAGTGGCAGAGTTCGGGTTTGACGATACAGGTATCGCACTGGGCGAGCTTCCTGAAACAGGGGTAGCAGTAGCCTTGGGCGAAGCTCTTCTTCGTCGCCCGGCCACAGTGGGTGCAGGCGATGGCACCGGTCCACTCGAGCGCGAGCGGCCGGCCGAGCCGCGCGTTGAGGTCGAGGCGATGCTCGCCGGCTCGCAGGGTATAGCGCACCGCCTCGCCCGCGGCACCAGGGGTGATGGCCATCTTGGTCAGGCAGCCCTGCAGCGGCGCGATGGTGTCGATCAGGAGCGTCTCAGTCACGGCTCGCATCCCGGGCCAGACCCGCCAGTTCCGGCGGTACACTCTCCCCACTTCGGTCCCCACTGCGGGCACCGCTGCTGGGCCCGCCGCAGGTGCGCCGCTGGAGATAGCCGACCCGCTGCTCCTCGGGAACCCCCTTCTCGGCTTCGTAGCGGATCACCGCCTCGAGGCAGAGCTCGGTCTGCTCGGCGGTCAGCCGGCGGCCGTCCGGCCACTTGCGCAGGGACACGGCCTGTTTGAGGCCGTCGTAGATGGCCGGGGTCATCTGCTGGATCATGCGCTCGAAGGTCATATCGCTCATCGGGATCGTCTCTCACTGCTTGCGGCGGGCTCTGCCGGAATGATACCAGCCCAGCGTCAGGCCCACGACCAGCCCACCCAGATGGGCCTCGTTGGCGACATTGCCGAAGCCCACGGCGGCGGCCATGTCGGTCATGGTGAAGAGCATCCAGCCGAGCATGAAGACGACCAGCATCTGCGGCACGAAGAAGCCGCTGTGCGGCGCCCGTCGCGACATCAGCCACACGTAGCCGAGCAGCGCGAAGTCGACCCCGGACATGCCGCCGAACAGCACCGTGCCGGTGGCGTACTGGGCCAGGTTGGCCCCGACCCCCGCAGCGAGCAGGATCGTCAGCATGCGTCCGCTGCCCTGCAGCACCTCTACCTGTCGGCCGAAGTACCACAGCCACAGCATGTTGAAGATCAGGTGCATCCAGCCGAAGTGCAGGAACGCCGGCGACAGCAATCGCCATACCTGCCCGGCGGCGAGGGCCTCTGTCAGGCTACCGAAGGCCAGGCTGCCGTTGACCACGCCGAGCGGCACGATGGCCAGCGCCGCGATGACGATGTCCCCGAGCACGCCCATCATGGCGAACACCAGCAGGCAGAGTCCCAGCGCACCGGCGGTCACCGGCGCCTGGCGGAAGGGCCCCATCAGTTCCCCGCCCCCCATACGCGCGGCACGACGATGCTCCGGCATCAGCGACTCGCCGCGCTGCCAGCGCTCGAGCAGATGCAGCATCGCCTCGTGCTGAGACGGATCGACCAGCCACAGTACCTGCCCGTCGTCTTCCTCGGTGACGCGGTGGCCGATGCGGTGGGCCCACAACGCGCGGCGCAGCTCGCGGGTATCGGCATCACGGGGCAGCAGGATTACCCGGTACATGGCGGCTCCAGTGGTTATGGTCCTGGGGTTGCAGCACGCCGGGGACGCGCACAGAAAAAGTCCGGCGGAGGGGGCCGCCGGACAAGAGCAAGGGATCATTCAAGGGAACACCTACTCTGATAGGCCGGGCGTCCGCGAGTTCACTCCGTCGCCGGAAATTTCGAGTAAAGAATTGTATCAATCGAAGTCGATCTCCCATGGCTGCGGTCGGGCCTGTTCCTCCCGGGGGACGCGGACCCACACGAAGTGGTTGGCATCCAGCCGACGCTCGCCGCTCCAGCGATAGGCCACCAGGCGACCGAACTTGACCGCGCTGTAGTCCAGGCAGGCGATGTTAGCGGCCGGCAGCGCCGGAATCCCCTCGCACCAGTAGTGGCCGATGAACAGTGGCGGCTGCTCGGGTCCGTAGTAACTGAGCCGCGCCCGCTCCTCGGCGGTCAGCTCGCGGTGCTCCAGGTCGTCCGGCAGGTTGTCTGGCTGGAACACCACGTCGCCCCAGGTCTGTGGCTCGCGGGCCCAGAAGTGGGCGCGGAAGCTGTGCCGGGTGAAGCCATCGCCGGAGTGGATCTCCACCCCCTCGGGCAACGGGATATGGATGCCACGGGTGAGCCGGTCGAGGATACGGAAGGCCCGGGTCCCGGGGGTCACCGACTCCGCCAGGAAATCCTCGTCGATGCATCCGTCGGGGTGGTCGTACCGCAGGGTATCGATCAGCGTCTGATCCCAGCAGGCGTGGACCACCCGCAGGCCATCGCGCTCGAGGCAGAGCGGTATATCGAGGAACCAGGCCAGTGCCTCCTCCCACTCCTGGGGGTGATCGTGGAACTGCTCGAGGGTCTCCTTGATGATGCGATTATGGCGCGGCGTATGCTCGCGCAGCCACTCCCGGCCCAGCCCGACCGGCGCCCGATGGCAATAGGCCAGGGCGTTGTACTCATGATTGCCCATGACGATGAAGGCCTCGCCTTCCTCCACCATGCGCCGGGCGATGGTCACCGCCAGGCGGATGCGCGGCCCGCGATCGATCAGGTCGCCGAGGAAGATCGCCCGGCGGCGTGGATGGCGATAGACCCCGCCGCGCTGATGATAGCCGAGCTTCTCGAGCAGGGCCGCCAGCGTGGCGCCGCAGCCGTGCACGTCGCCGATCAGGTCGTAGCCTTCGATCCTGGCCCGTGTCTTCACGTCAGTCCCCCAGGCGGTTGCTCCAGCCCAGCTTGCTGCGCAGGACCTCGTAGAAATTGTGACCGAGGGGATGCACCAGTTGCACCCGCTGCGGCTTGCGACGGATTACCAGTACATCGTCGGGCTTGGCCACCGCACGGGTCTGACCGTCACAACTGATGTGGGGATAGGTCTGGTTGGTCTCGCCGATGTGCACGCGGATCTCGCTGGCGGCATCGATGACGATGGGACGGCTCGACAGGGTGTGGGGAAACATCGGCACCAGGGTCACCACATCGAGCTTGGGATGCATGATGGGCCCGCCACCGGAGAGCGAGTAGGCGGTGGAGCCGGTGGGTGTGGCCACGATCAGGCCGTCGCTGCGCTGGCTGTAGACGAACTGGCCGTCGATGAACAGCTCGAACTCGATCATGCGCACGGCCTTGCCGGGATGGATCACCACCTCGTTGAGCGCATCGCCGCTGCCCGACAGCACGCCGTCGCGGTACAGCTCGGCATCGAGCAGGAAGCGCTCCTCTACCTCGTAGCGCCCCTCGAGCACCCCGCCGACCCGCGCCTCGAGCTCATCGGGAGAGATATCGGTGAGAAAGCCCAGGCGCCCGCGATTGACGCCGAGCACCAGGGTGCCGCTATGACAGAGGGTGCGGGCGGCGCCCAGCAGGCTGCCGTCGCCGCCGACCACGATCACCAGGTCGCAGAGCTCGCCGAGCATGCGCCGGCTGGCCTCGGGATGGCCGTGATCGAGCAGTACCGTGGCGGTACGATCCTCGATGATGACGTGGTAGCCGCCCTCGTCGAGGAAGCGGATCAACCGCTTGAGGGTATCGACCACCCTGGCGCTGCCCAGGCGACCGATCAGGCCGATGTTCTTGAAACCGTCGCTCTTGAAACCGTCGCTCTTGAAACCGTCGCTCTTGATGGATTCCATTCGCACGCCTCTCGCTTCGCGGCCGCTCATTATGGGGGCTGGCCACGAGGCGGGCAAACGGCCTCAGGCCGCGGCGGTCGCGCGCCGGCGCAGCCACCACTCGTTGAGGGCGAGCGAGCCGACGATGATTGCCCCGCCCAGCGCCAGGCGCGGCAGGTCGGCGTCGCGGTTCCAGATCGCCAGGTTGACCAGCAGGCCGGCGGGGATCAGGGCGTTGTTCATGATCGCCAGCGCCCCGGCATCCACCCGGGTGGCGCCGAGGTTCCACAGGAAATAGCCCAGCCCCGAGGCCACCAGTCCCAGCCAGGCGAGTACCCCCCACTGCACCCCGGTGGTGGGAAGCGCGCTCGCATTGCCCAGCAGGACGAAGGCCGGCACGGCCACGGCCAGGGCGCCGAGGTAGAACCAGGCGAAGATGCTGTGCCGGGGCAGCGACTCCGGCAACTCGGCGGAGAGCCGACGGTACCCCACCTGCCCCAGGGCAAAGCAGAGGTTGGCTCCCTGCACGACGAGAAAGCCCAGCCAGAAGCCGCTGTCGACGCCCTGGTAGCGGATCACCGCCGCCCCGGCCACCGCCAGCGCCGCGGTGACGAGGTGGAAGGGGGTGAAGCGTCCGAACAGGGCGTCGTCGAGCAGGGCGACATAGAGCGGGGTGAAGATGGTGAAGAGCAGCACCTCCGGCACCGTAAGCAGCAGGAAGGACTGGTAGAAGAAGATGTACATCACGCCGAGCTGGACGGCGCCCAGCCCCATCAGCGCCAGGCGCTGACGGCCGCGCAGCCGCGCGGGGCGCAGGAACGGCAGGAACACCAGCGCTGCCAGGGCGATACGCGTCAGGACCGCAAAGTAGCTATCGACCTGGCCGGCGAGATAGACACCGATCAGCGAGAACGAGAAGGCCCACAGCACGGTGACACCGACGAGATAGCCCACGGTCAACTCCTGGCATAGAAATGGTTGACGGGGATTATGCCCGTCGCGGTCGAGGCATCAAGGCAGGCGACCATCACCCGCCCCCGCGTCGCTTGCCACCGGTGCTCACCACTTCAGCGACTCGGAGTGGGTCGGCGTGTCGGCATCCCGGCCGGCCAGGCTCGCCGCCTGGCCGACCCGAGCGCCTCGGAAGTACTCCGTGAAGCGCTCCTCGGCATGATCACCGAACAGGATGTCGCAGGCCTCCTTCAGCCCCGGGGAGCGACGCAGCGTTTCCTCGGGCACGACCAGCGCGATCTTGGAGCGTCGCCTGAGGAAGTCCTCGAGCCGGGTTACCATCTCGCGACGCTGGGCCTGGCGCAGCTCGCAACGCAGGTACTCGGTGCCCTCGATGAGCACCTCGGCCTGACGCGGGTCCTCGCGAATCTCCTCGAGCATGTCCAGGGCATGGATGCCGTAGCGCCGCCACAGCCGGGTCGACAGGGGCTCCGACGCCTGGGACGACGTCATGGCATCGAGCCGCATCAGGCCGGCCTGGTGCAGGAATTCCCGGCGCACCGCGTCGGGCGCCTCGCCGTACCAGCGATGCCGCGGATGCGGCACGGTGATGCCCAGGCGGCTGACGGCGTCGACGATCTCCTCGCCGACATTGAGGCAATCGGTGAGCTTGCCGCCGAAGATGCTGAGGTGCGCATCGTCCGCATTGATGTCGATGGCATGCTTGCGCGACAGCTGGAGGAAATCGCGGCCCCCTTCCCCGCTGGCACGCACGGCCAGGGGGCGAACGCCGCAGCGAGTGGCGATGATGTCGTCGGTATCGAGCGGCTTGTCCAGGTCGAGACGCTTGTTGATGTTGTCGAGCACGAAGCGGACGTCGTCCCGGGTGACATCGATCTCGGGCGTTTCCACGCGGGTGTCGGTGGTACCGATGCAGCTCCTCTGCCCCATGGGAATGACGAAGAACAGCCGGCCGTCGTCGGCGAAAAAGGCCAGCACGCGCCGGTGGTCGGTCAAACGGGGAACGATCAGGTGAACCCCCTTGGAGTAGACATGGCGGTGGTCGGTCCGCTGGCCCGTCAGCGCGTTGTGCGCGTCGACCCAGGGGCCGGCCGCATTGATCAGCACCCGGGAACGCACCTCCCGCGTGCGGCCGTCGGTGACGTCCCGTACTCGGGTGATCCAGTGGCCGCTCTCGCGCCGGCCCCCGAGCGACTCGGCGTAGTTCACCGCCACGGCGCCATGGTTGAGCGCGCCACGCACGAAGTTGAAGACAAAGCGGGCATCGTTGTCGTGCAGGTAGGCGTCGGAGTACTCGAAGCCACCCACGGCATCGCCGATATCGATGATGCCTTCGCTCTGCTGGATCGACGCCGGCGTCAGGAAGCGCGGAATGCGGGTGAAGCCGTTACCGATCAGCCAGTAGAGCCAACAGCCGGCCCAGAGATAGCGGGGATGATAGCGGAAGCCCCGGGAGATGGTGGTCAGGAAGCGGATCTCCTGCACCGTGGAAGGGTAACTCCGGATCAGGTGGTTGCGGCTCTTGCAGAGCTTGCGGACCAGGGCGAAGTCGCGGCTCTCCATGTACTTGATGCCGCCCCAGACCAGGTTGGAGGAGTGCATGCTGGTGCTCCCCGCGAAATCGCCGCGTTCGACCAGTGCCACCCTGACGCCCTTGCCCGCCAGGGCGGCCGCCGCCGCGGCGCCATTGATGCCGCCGCCGATGATCAGGGCATCGAAGATCTCGTCGTCCAGCTTGTCGAAATTGCTGCTGCGCAGTTGCATGTGCGGACCTTTCTGCAGAAGGGGGCCCCGCCCGGCACCGAACGGGGCGGACTACCCCCGGACGGCCGAGGCACGGTTGCCGGGCGGGGGCGATGCCGTCGGGCGCTCCCCCGACGGCCTCCCCTCTCAACGCGTACCGGCAGCCATCCACTCCTCCATCATCTGGTCGTACGACACCGTGGTCCCCTGGGGCATCTCGTCGTCGAGGCGAGCCTTGGGCGCACCGGGCTGCGACAACCAATACTCGGGGTCGCGCTCCCCGTTGAGCACCGGCGCGTAGGTCGCGAACACATTGGCACGGGCCAGGCGCATCATGATGTTGTCGAGCGCCCCGGCCAGATTGTCGAGCGCCTCCTGGGGGGTGACTTCCCCGCCCACGGCCGGAGCCAGGTTCTGCCACCACAGCGGCGCCATGCGCGGGTAGTCGGGCACGTTGGTACCGGTCGGCGTCCAGTTGGACTCGTTGGGGCTGCGGTAGAACTCGACCAGGCCGCCCAGCTTGGGTGCCAGTTCCGTCATCTGGTCGGAGAAGATGTCCGACTCGCGGATCGGCGTGAGGCCATGCATCAACTTCTCCAGCGACACCGTCTTGGCGGTGGTGAACTGGGCAAACAGCCAGGCCGCGGTGCGACGGTCCTCGGGGGTGGAGTCGAAGAAGGTCCAGGAACCCACGTCCTGATAACCGACCTTCATGCCCTCTTCCCAGTAGGGCCCCACCGGCGACGGCGCCATGCGCCACTTGGGACTGCCCTCGTCGTCAGTGACCGCCACGCTGGGATCGACCATGTCGGCGGTGAAGGCGGTGTACCAGAACATCTGCTGGGCGATATTGCCCTGGGCGGGAACCGGCCCGGCCTCGCCGAAGGTCATGCCCTGTGCCTCGGGCGGTGCGTACTTGTCCAGCCACTCGACCATCTTGGTCACGGCAAACACCGAGGCCGGTGAGTTGGTGGCGCCGCCGCGACGGACGCTGGCCCCCACCGGCCGACTCTCCTCGTCGACCCGGATGCCCCAGTCGTCGACCGGGTTGCCGAACGGCACGCCCGGGCTGCCCATCCCCGCCATGGAGAGCCAGGAGTCGTGGAAACGCCAGCCCAACGACGGGTCGCGACGGCCATAGTCCATGTGGCCGTAGACGCGTACGCCGTCGAGCTCGCCGACGTGCTCGGTGAAGAACTCGGCGATGTCCTCGTAGGCGGTCCAGTTGGTCGGCACCCCCAGATCGTAGCCGTAGATATCACGGAACTGCTCCTGCAGGTCCTCGCGCTGGAACCAGTCGTGGCGGAACCAGTAGAGGTTCGCGAACTGCTGGGCCGGCAACTGATAGATATTGCCATCCGGGCCGGTGGTATATTGCAGGCCGATGAAGTCGTCCAGGTCCAGGGTCGGCAGTGTATAGTCCGCCCACTCGTTCTCCATGGCCTCGGAAAGGTTGATGGTGGTGCCGTAGCGGATATGGGTACCGATGGCATCCGAGTCGTTGACGTAGCCATCGTAGATGTTGCGTCTCGACTGCATCTGGGTCTGCATGTTGTCGACGACATCCCCCTCACCGATGATGTTGTGAGTGACCTCGATGCCCGTCAACTCGGCAAAGGCCTCGGCCAGCACGTCGCGCTCGTAGACGTGGGTGGTCAGTCCCTCGGCGACGGTGTTGATCTGCATGCCACGAAAGGATTCGGCCGCCTCGGCGAACCACAGCAGTTCTTCGATCTGCTCCTCGCGGGTCAGCGTGGAGTTCTGGAAGTGTTCATCCACGAGGCGCTCCGCGATCGCCCGCGCCTCGTGGCTATCGGCGTGAAGGGGGGCCGTCGCCAGCAAGCAGCTGCTGGCGAGCAGCGTCAGTGTCATCCTGTTGTTCTTCATATTGACCTCTTCGTCTTGAAGGCCGTCCCGGGCATTTGCCGCGTCCTTGCGATCATGGCTCAACCCCAGCGCATCAGGATCAGCATCCACACAGCGGATGCCGCCAGAGCCAACCAGATAGTGATATCGGTGAACCCCACCACCACCAGGTGGATATAGGCCGCAGAGAGCAGACCGATGAACAGCCGGTCCCCCCGCGTCGTGGCGATGGGCAGAAACCCCTTACGTTCTACCGAAGGTGAAACGACTTCCCAGGCCGTCATTCCCGTCAGAATCGCAGCGATGGTCGAGAAGAAAATCGCTGTGGGTACGGTCCATACCATCCAGGACATGAAAGATTCCTCCGCTCAGGTACGACCGAGGGCAAAGCCCTTGGCAATATGGTTGCGCACGAAATAGACCACGACGATACCCGGCAGGATGGTCAGCACACCCGCGGCGGCCAGCGTCCCCCAGTCGATACCCGATGCCGTCGACGTCCGCGTCATGATGGACGCTATGGGTTGGGCATTGGTGGCCGTCAGCGTTCGTGACAGCAACAGCTCCACCCAGGAGAACATGAACAGGAAGAACAGGGTCACACCGATTCCCGAGCGAATCATCGGAATGAAGATCTTGACGAAGAAGGCAGGAAAGCTATAACCATCGATATAAGCGGTCTCGTCGACCTCCTTGGGCACGCTGCTCATGAACCCCTCGAGAATCCAGACGGCCAGCGGGATATTGAACAGGCAATGCGCCAGCGCCACGGCGATGTGCGTATCGAACAGTCCAACTGAATAGTAGAGCTGGAAATAGGGCAGAAGAAACACGGCCGGTGGCGCCATCAGGTTGGTCAGCAGCCAGAAGAACAGATGCTTGTCACCGATGAACTTGAAGCGACTGAAGGCATACGCCGCCGGCAGTGCCACCGAAATGCTTATCAACATATTCATCGTCACATAGGCAATGGAGTTCACGTATCCCATGTACCAGTTTGAGTCCGTGAAGATGCCGATATAGTTATCGAAGGTGAGCTCCCTCGGCCAGAAGGACAGTGCACCCAGGATCTCCGAATTGCTCTGGAGTGACATGTTGATCAACCAGTAGATCGGCAGCACCATGAGGATCAGATACAGGGCCAGCAGGAAGCGTGAGCGCCCCACCGACCTTCCCTTGCTCCTGGCCTTGGCGCGCTCGAGACGAGGCTGTTCCGCTGCCGTCGTGGCCGTTGCCTCCCCCACCGAGACCGTCCTGGCGGAAGACGCTCCTCGGGTGGCATCGCCTGGCGCAACGTCGTGATGAGTCGTGGCATCATGCGTCATGTCAATGCCCTCCTGCAGAATCGTCTTTCTGCATGTTCATGATGGCGGTGTAGAACACCCAGCTCACCAGCAGAATGATCAGGAAATAGATAAGGGAAAAGGCAGCCGACGGCCCCAGGTCCTGTTGGCCGATCGCCATGGTGGTCAGCGACTGGCTCAGGAAGGTAGTCGAGCTCCCGGGACCTCCACCGGTAAGCACGAAGGGTTCGGCATAGATCATGAAGGAGTGCATGAAACGCAGCAGTACCCCGATGACCAGCACGTTGGTCAGTTTCGGCAGCTGGATGTAGCGGAAGACCGCCCATCTGGAGGCACGATCGATGCGTGCTGCCTGGTAGTAGGCTTCAGGGATGGAGCGCAGGCCGCTGTAGCACAACAGGGCGATCAGCGGGGTCCAGTGCCAGACATCCATCAGGATGATGGTCGCCCAGGCATCGACCGGATTCCGCGTGATGTTGTAGGCATAGCCGAGTTCACGGATCCCCCACCCCATCAGGCCGATATCACCGCGGGTGAAGATCTGCCAGATACTGCCGACCACGTTCCAGGGAATCAGCAACGGCAGGGTGATGAGTATCAACACCGCCGAGGCCTGCCAGCCTCGCTTTGGCATCAGTAACGCGATGCCGATACCCAGCGGCACCTCGATCGCCAGGATCGTCATCGAGAAGGCAAACTGGCGTAGCAGTGCCGCCTGTAGCGCCGAGTCGTTGAGCATAGTCGCGAACCACTCGGTGCCCGTAAAGAATCGCGTATTGGCATCGAAGACATCCTGAACCGAATAGTTAACCACCGTCATCAGGGGAATGATGGCAGAGAATGCTACCAGGATGAGCATGGGCAATATCAGCAACCATGCACGGTTGTTATATACCTTATTCATTGCCCACCTCCACGCGCCGCTCATCGATATACAGATGCGTCGACGCTTCGGGAAGCCTCACATGGGCATACTCCGTCGACAGCGACTTATCCTCACCCAACCGTGCCTTCATCGAGACCTCTCCTAGCCGAAAAGAGAGGATAGAATAGGTACCAAGATCTTGAACATCCTCAACCTTAACCGGCAAGGTGTCGTGCCCAGGTGAATCATGCACTTCGATAAATTCCGGTCTGATGCCTAACTTGATGTTCTTCGACCCGGAGCGGCGAGCCGCCTCCAGGAGCCGTGGATCGACGGGCACCGGAATATCGTCGAATAACAATCCCGACTCCTCCACCGTCATATCGAGAAAGTTCATGCCGGGACTACCGATAAAGTAGCCCACGAAGGTGTGGGCCGGTTTCTCGAAGAGTTCGCGCGGGGTGCCGAACTGTACGACCTGCCCCTCGTACATCACCGCAATCTTCTCGGCAAAGGTCGAGGCCTCCAGCTGATCGTGTGTGACGTAGATCATGGTGATATTGAATCTCTCGTGGATCTCCTTGAGTTTTCGACGCAGCTTCCACTTGAGCTGGGGATCGATGACGGTCAAAGGCTCATCGAACAGGATGGCCGAGACATCATCGCGCACCAGCCCCCTACCCATCGATACCTTTTGTTTCTCGTCGGCGGTCAGATTCTTGGCCTTTCGCTTCAGCAGCGGCACCAGGTCGAGGATATCGGCGACTTCCGCCACCCGCTCCCTCACCTTCACCTCGGGCGTCTTGATATTGCGCAGCGGAAAGGCGAGGTTGTCGAAGACCGTCATGGTGTCGTAGATCACGGGGAACTGAAAAACCTGGGCAATGTTGCGTTCTTCTGGCGGCAGTTCGTTTACGATACTGGAGTCGAAGATGACGTCGCCATTCGACGGAGCCAACAGCCCCGAGATGATATTGAGCAGGGTGGACTTTCCGCAGCCTGAGGGTCCCAGCAGGGCATAGGCACCGCCCTGGTGCCAGACATGGTTCATTTCCCGTATGGCATAATCCGATGGCGATTGCGGATCGGGCACATAGGTATGCGCCAGCCCCTTGAGCGTGATTTCTGCCATCTCAGAGTCTCCCCAGGCGTGGCGGAATATGCACCACTGCCCCGTTTTGGTCGAAGGCATAGAGCTTGTGGGTCGGGAAATAGACCTTGATCTGTTCATCCACGGCGAACTCATGAACACCGGCCAGGTGCAGCACCAGATGGAACAGCTCGTTGCTCACATGCAGGAAGGTTTCGGAGCCGCTGATTTCCGCCAGGTCGATACCGACCTGGAGTTCGAGATCGTCGGCCGACTGGGGTTCGAGGCCGACGTGGGAGGCGCGCACGCCAAAGTTGTACTGACCGGGGGGCAGGGAGCGCAGGTCATCGTTGAGCCGGAAGTGGACGCTCTTGTCGAAGGTCACTTCCGCCCCCGACACCAGCCCGGGTACCACGTTGATCGGTGGCTCGGAGAACATCTCAGCGGTCAGGATATTCCTGGGGCGATGGTAGACATCCTCTGTCCTGCCATACTGCAACAGCCGCCCCTCGTGCAGCACCGCAGTATGTCCCCCCAGTGCCAAGGCCTCGTTGGGCTCGGTGGTGGCATAGACCGCGATGCAATTGCGCATCCTGAACAGCTCGCGAAGTTCCTGGCGGAATTCCTCGCGCAGCTTGTAGTCGAGGTTCACCAGGGGCTCATCGAACAGGATCAGGTCGGCATCCTTGACCAGGGCCCGCCCCATGGCGGTACGTTGCTGCTGACCGCCGGAGAGTTCCTGGGGAAAACGATCCAGGAGATGCTCGATGTGCAGCATCTCGGCGGTCTCGTGAACCCGCCGTCGGATCTCGTCCCTGGGCACCCGCGCCAGCTTCAGTGGCGAGGCAATGTTGTCGAAGACGGTGAGGCTGGGATAGTTGATGAACTGCTGGTAGACCATGGAGACGTTGCGCCGACGGACCGACACCCCCGTCACGTTTTCTCCGTTCATCAGGATCCGCCCACGGGTCGGCGGTTCGAGCCCGGCCATCAGCCTCATGAGCGTGGTCTTTCCGGCCAGCGTGCGGCCCAGCAGGACATTGAAGGAGCCCGGAGCCAGCTCCAGGTCGATGCCTTCGATGTGTGTGGTGCCATTGACCACATGATCGATGTTCTCAAGGATCAGGGACATGTTGCCCTCGTTGTCGTTGTTCGATTTGCAACACTTTCGAACATTAATGTTCGTTTTCGATACCGAGACTAGCCCAGCGAACATCACACGGCAATGCTTCAGCGCCTCTCCGGCCCCTAGACCTTGGTCTAAAACGGACCGGTAAGGCATGGTTTTTCCCCGATTAATCAATCAACAAGACAGGAAAGGCGTGGAGAAAACCCCCACGCAAGGACGCCGCCGCACGGCATGGCCGGCAGGCTTTCACTTTCGATCAGGAAAAGAAGAAACGATCACAACCACGGGGCGTTAGCGACTCATCGGCGCTCCCGCCGCCTCAGCCACCAGAAGGCATGCCCGACACCAGGCAGCCAGCCGAACAGGGTAAGCACCAGGTTCAACGCCGTCCGCTTCCTGCCGCCGCGGGAGAGCCCCACCGCCAGGGGCGGCATCAGCAGCGCCAGCGCCAACAGGGCCGCACGCGGTTCGGCTGGCGCCGGCGGCGTGTCGTGGCTTGCGGCGTCCGTTGCCGGGTCGATTCGCGCGCCATCACCGGCGGCGGGAGTGAAATACTGCACACCACCATCGCACGAGCCATGCTCGAGCGCACGGCGATGAGCCTCATGATCGATCTTCTGCTCGAGTTCCTCGGCCCCTTCGGCCAGTTCCTCGTGGAAGCGCTCCCATTCCTCCCAGTCATGAGGGGTTCCGGCCCGGGGGCGGTGTTCGCCGGCTTCCCGAGCACGCGACCAGGCCTTCTCCTCCAGGGTGTTGGGTCGCTCCTCGTCGCGTTTTCCGCTCAGCCCCTTCTTGGCCAGATACTCACGGGCATCCATGGTGCGCCTCCATCATTCGCTTGCACTCGACTCGGTCGTGGTCACTCCCGGCCGTGACAGGATCCGTCCCCCCTTGGAGCGGATGCCACCCCATGGGTTCCGGGATATCCTGCCTCATGGCGCCGGCGCGCCCCCGGGACGTACGAGCGTCACGAACCGTTGGCAAAGGCGCGTGCCCAGCGCCCTTGGCAACCCCGCGAGTCGGCTATGCTGAACTCGAATCCCTACGGACCAGTAAGGCGCTGCAGGCAATCAGGCTCCCCCGGGAGGGAATGACCCGGGAACCGACACGGCTTCGTAGCAATAGGCAATCATCGCCGGTACAAGGAGAAACACCATGCCCAACAAGGCCCCCACCATCGTTCGCGAGATCATGTCCCGTGACTGCTACCGGGTCACCGGCAAGACCTCGGTGTCCACCTTGGCCGAAGGCCTGGCACTGCACCGCCTCCCCGGGGTTCCCGTCGTCGACGAACGCGATCACCTGATCGGCTTCATCTCGGAACAGGACGTGATGGGCAAGGTACTGGAAAGCTCCTATCTCAATGATGAGCCGCCGCTGGTCAGGGAGCTGATGCGCAACGAGGTCCTCTCCGTGCCACCCAACAAGAGCATCACCGACCTGGCCCAGGAGATGCTGGGGGCCAAACCCAAGGTCTTTCCGGTGGTCGAGCAGGGCCGCCTGGTCGGCATCGTCACCCGTCGCGACGTGCTCAGCGCCCTCCTGCGCATGCGCCACAGCTGAACCCTCCCGCCACCGACGCCACCCGGGCACCCCCCGGGTGGCGTCGGCCTGTCGCCCGCCACCCCGTCGCGGCCTCGAGTCGCAGCCATAAAAAAAGCCGCCCCGTGTCCGGGGCGGCAAGAATCGATCGAAACTGCGAGCCAGAGCAACAGTGTTAGCGACTGCTATCGCATGCTGCTGTCTGTGCCTGTTATGACAGCACAAGAAAGAAAAGTTCGCTTCGTCGGGAAAAAATCTTGACGGCATCCAGGCGCGCCGTACGAGACGCCTTGGACCTTCGGCCAACCAACCCATAAAACAAGGACTTAGCCGCCACGCCGAGGAAAAGACACGAGACCGCTTGCAATGGCTAACCCATTGGATTTACTATCGAATCCGCCTTGCGGGTGTAGCTCAATGGTAGAGCAGAAGCTTCCCAAGCTTAAGACGAGGGTTCGATTCCCTTCACCCGCTCCAGCGCCCCTTCCGATCACTCCACGGCTTGCCTTCATTACCCCAACTATCTGATTTATGATGACTTTTCGGCATACCTCATGACCGATGGGGTCGTGCATGTCGATGTGAAAAAAAGGTATAATCCCCTACCTTCACGCGCATACCCCCCTCACGGAGCGTGCCGGCCGACCGGCACATCCCTTCATACTCGCGCCTGACGTCAGTCGCACCATACTGAGAACAGCAAAGAGCGGGCTGGAGGACAATGTGCGTCTGGACAAGGACACCCTGGCCCCTTCCAATGCGGCCCTGGTCGAGCGCGTGGCCGAGATGTGCGATCATCACGGGCGTCCCGTGGCCACCTGGCGACAGGCCCGCGAGATCCTCCAGCTCGACATGCCCTGAATCACGCTCAGGCCCCGACAATGCGGCTGCCCGGGACTGCGTGGCCGCCCGGCAAAGAGTCACACCATGGCCCTGTTTCTGCTCGTCTTCGGCGTCTGCCTGCTGGTCTTCGGCGGCATGATCGCCATCCTGCTGTTCGCGGGCACGCCCCGCTATCGCACCGAACCCCGCCAGCTGCTCGAGCTGTTCGACAAGGCGCTGGAGGACCGGGTCGACGAGAGCGAATGGAACGCCATCATCGATTATCCGATTCGCCATGACGACTACCTGGACGGTGTGCGCCGGCGGGCCCGGCGGCTGATGGACGAGCACGGCCGCCACTGGCGCAAGGCGCGGGGCCGCCCGCTGCTCGACAGCGCCGGGCGCGAGGAACTCGCCGCGCTGCGCAAGCACCTGGCCGCTCATGCCGAGCTGCAGGAGCGACGGCGTAACGGGAAATGACCACTGCAGCCTGTCCGCGCCCCCGCTCCAGCCCGATAGGCTCTCGCCCCCTGTTGGGCTAGAATGCAGGCTCATGCCGACACCGTCCGGGACGGGAACCGCCATGCCCAGCGCCATCCGCCAGATTCCCCTCGATACCGCCACACAGCACCACGACCACGACTTTCACCAGATCGTGATCGGGTTGCGTGGCCAGGCGGAATTCGAGATCGAGGGGTTGGGCGGTTCGATCACGGCGCTGTCGGGCTGCATCGTGCCGGCCAACCATGTGCACTACTACGCCGGTACCGGCGACAACCACCAGTTGATCCTCGACTTGTCCACCCAGGCACCCTCGCTGACCGGCTTCCACCACGAGCTGGCGCGACTCTTCGATGCCCCGCGCTTCTTCACCCTGGATGACCCGCTCAGGCGTTATCTCGACTTCCTGCTCCACGAACTGGCCGCTTCGCCGGCCTCGGCGACCGCCACCCAGGGCGATCGCCTGGCCGCCACCCTGCTTGGCTGCCTGCACGCCCGCCTGGCCGGCGATGCCGGGCCCGAGCGTCGCCGGCTGGACCTGCGGCGGCTCGACCGTTTCATCGAGCACCACCTGGCGAGCCGGCTGAGCGTCGGGGACCTGGCGGCCGAGGCCTGCCTGAGCGAAGCCCACTTCCGCCACTGCTTCCGCCAGCAGACCGGGCTCAGCCCCTGGCAGTACGTGCGGCGCAAGCGCCTCGAGTCGGCACGGCGCCTACTGACCGACAGCCAACTGCCGCTCTCCGAGGTCGCCGCCCTCACTGGTTTCGCCAACCAGAGCGCGCTCTCCAACGCCTGTCGCGAAGCCTTCGGCCAGTCGCCCAGCAAACTGCGACGGAGAGGGTCGTCCCGGGCCATGGCGCTCACCGAGCACTAGACCAAGGTCGCACTTTCTGCCGCGCGCATCCCGATAACCGCAGAATCGACAAGAATCCCCGTGGAATCGACAAGCGGCCGCCCTCGTCGCCTCCTACAGTCAGGGTAAAGCCGTGTCCACGGAGCGGGCGCGCCTGCCGGTAATCCGGCTCATCTCGTCTGACGACTCCACCAGGGGACCTTTTTATAATGCTCGATTCCAACAACATGCTGGATCCCACTACCTGGCAGCAGGACCTCGACACCCTCTTCGCCCGCATCAGCGACCACTACGTGGTCGACGAAGAGGCCTTTGTCGCAGAACTGATCGATACCCTCAGCGCCACCCCCGACGACTTCCGCCGCATCGCCGGCAAGACCGCCGAGCTGGTGCGCGAGGTGCGCGAGATGGAGACCGCCGTCGACACCATCGACGAGCTGCTGCAGCAGTACAGTCTCGATACCCACGAGGGACTGATGCTGATGTGCCTCGCCGAGGCGATGTTGCGCATTCCCGACAAGGCCACCGCCGATGCCTTGATCGAGGACAAGCTGGGGCCGGCCGACTGGAAGGCGCACCTCGGCCAGAGCGACTCCTGGCTGGTCAATGCCTCCACCTGGGGCCTGCTGATGACCGGCCGCGTGGTGACCCTGGACAAGCCTCGCGACGGCAAGCCCAGCGGCTTCATCAACAAGCTGGTCAACCGCATGGGCGAACCGGTGATCCGCCGCGCCATGGTCGAGGCGATGAAGGTGATGGGCAAGCAGTTCGTGCTCGGTCGCGACATCGATGAGGCGCTCAAGCGCTCCAAGCCACTGTTCGACAAGGGCTACACCTACTCCTACGACATGCTCGGCGAAGCCGCCCGCACCCGGACCGACGCCCAGCGCTACTTCGACGATTACGCCCACGCCATCGAGCGGGTCGGCGGGCCCCGCCAGACGCTGGGTGACAAGACGCCGGCCCCGTCGGTCTCCATCAAGCTCTCCGCCCTGCACCCGCGCTACGAGTTCGGCCGCCGCGACCAGGTACTGCGCGAGCTGGTCGACAGCGTCCGCCGCCTGGCGGCCATGGCCCGGCAGCGTGACGTGGCGCTGACCGTCGACGCCGAGGAGGTCGACCGGCTGGAGCTCTCCCTGGAGGTGTTCCGCGCCATCTACGAGAGCGACACCTGCCGCGGCTGGGGCCACTTCGGTCTGGTGGTGCAGGCCTACTCCAAGCGCGCCTTGCCGGTGCTGCACTACCTCAATCGCCTGGCCGACCGCCAGGGCGACGAGATTCCGCTGCGCCTGGTCAAGGGCGCTTACTGGGACAGCGAGATCAAGGAGTCGCAGCAGCTCGGCGTCGCGGGCTACCCGGTCTTCACGCGCAAGGCGAGCACCGACGTGGCCTACCTGGTCTGCGCCCGCTTCCTGCTCTCCGACGCGACCCGTGGCCGGATCTTCCCGCAGTTCGCCACCCACAATGCCCACACCATCAGCGCCATCCTCGAGCAGGCCAACGAGGCCTCCCGCGCCTTCGAGTTCCAGCGCCTTCACGGCATGGGCGAGGCGCTCTACGACGCCGCCCTGAAGCGCGCCCCTTCGGGCACCTACTGCCGCATCTATGCCCCGGTCGGGGCTCACAAGGACCTGCTCCCCTACCTGGTGCGTCGCCTGCTGGAGAACGGCGCCAACTCGTCGTTCGTGCACCAGCTGGTGGACCCCAAGGTGCCGGTCGAATCGCTGTGCGAGCACCCGGTGGAGACCCTGAAGCAGTACGCCCGCCTGGCCAACCCGCGCATCCCGCTGCCGGCCGAGATCTATGGCGACAAGCGCCGCAACTCACGAGGAGTGAACCTGAACATCCGCAGCCAGTACCAGCCGTTGATGGACGCCATGGCGGGCTTCATGGACAAGACCTACCAGGCTGGCCCGCTGCTCGCCTTCGAGGTCGCCCCCGACCCGGCGAACACCCACGAGATCACCAGCCCCTACGACCGCCGCCAACGCGTCGGCAGCGTGCAGTGGACCACCCGGGATCAGGCCGCCAGCGCCCTGGAGGCCGCCTGGGCCGCATTCCCGCGCTGGAACGACACGCCGGTCGCCGAGCGTGCCGCCGTCATTCGCCGCTTCGCCGACCTGATGGAAGAGCATCTCGCCGAGCTGATGACGCTCTGCTCTCGCGAAGGCGGCAAGCTGCTGACCGATGGCGTCGACGAGATCCGCGAGGCCGTGGACTTCTGTCACTACTACGCCATGCGCGCCGAGCAACAATTCGCCGAACCGACCGTGCTGCCCGGCCCCACCGGCGAATCCAACGAGCTGATGCTCTCGGGCAAGGGGGTGTTCGCCGCCATCAGCCCGTGGAATTTCCCGGTGGCGATCTTCTGCGGCCAGGTGGTGGCCGCCGCGGTGGCAGGCAACACCGTGCTGGCCAAGCCCGCCGAGCAGACCTCCATCGTCGCCCACCGCGTGATCGAACTGCTCCACGAGGCCGGCATGCCACGCGACGTGGTCCAGTTGCTGCCCGGCGACGGCCCCACCGTGGGCAGCGTGCTGACCAGTGATCCGCGCATCACCGGCGTGGTGTTCACCGGCGGCACCGACACCGCCCAGATCATCAACCGGGCCCTGGCGGCGAGGGAAAACGCCCCACTACCGACCCTGATCGCCGAGACAGGCGGCATGAACGCCATGATCGTCGACTCCACCGCCCTGCCGGAACAGGTGGTGGCCGATGTGATCCAGTCGGCCTTCCAGAGCGCCGGCCAGCGCTGCTCGGCACTGCGCGTGCTCTACCTGCAGGAGGACGTGGCCGACCGCGTGATCGAGATCCTCGACGGCGCCATGGCCGAGCTGCACGTGGGTGATCCCCGCGACCTGGGCACCGACGTCGGCCCGGTGATCGACGAGGACGCACGCAAGGGCCTCATGACGCATATCGAGACGCTCAAGGGCGAAGGCCGCCTGGTGGCCGAGACCCGGCTCGATCCGGCCCACACCGCCCACGGCACCTTCATCGCGCCCACGGCATTCCGTATCGACGGTATCGCCGCCCTCGAACGGGAGCAGTTCGGCCCCGTGCTGCACATCGTCCGCTACAGGGCCAGCGAGATCGACAAGGTGATCGCATCGATCAACGATCGGGGCTATGGTCTAACCTTCGGCGTGCACAGCCGCAATGAATCCTTTGCCGAGATGATTGCGCAAAAGATTCGCGTAGGAAACGTCTACGTCAATCGCAATATCATCGGTGCCGTCGTCGGCGTGCAGCCGTTCGGTGGCCAGGGCCTCTCCGGCACCGGCCCCAAGGCGGGCGGACCGCACTACCTGCTGCGCTTCGCCACGGAGAAGACGGTGACCGTCAACACCGCCGCCCTGGGCGGCAACGCCTCACTGCTCGCGCTGGGAGACGAGTGACCCCCACTCGTCATCAACGACAACAAGGCTGAAGGAACCTCCCCCATGGTTGATAACAACGCCACCATCGGCTTCACGTTCGCGCTCTACCTGATCGTGATGCTCGCCATCGGCGTTCTGGACTCCATGCGTGCCAACAACCTGTCGGAGCTACGTCCGGCCTAATAATCTGGAGAAGTTTTTATGGCTATTGGTGTTTGGATCAGTCTTTTTGCTTACTTTGCGCTCATGATCGCCATCGGCTTTTATGCCATGCGCAAATCTACGTCTACGTCTGAAGATTACATGCTGGGTGGCCGAGCCCTCAGCCCGCAAGTGGCGGCCCTGTCGGCCGGTGCTTCGGACATGAGCGGCTGGTTGCTGCTGGGTTTGCCTGGGGCACTGTTTGCATCTGGCTTGGGTCAGGCCTGGATCGGTATCGGTCTGCTCGTGGGTGCGTTCTTCAACTGGACTCTGGTCGCACCACGCCTTCGCGAACAGACGGTACACTATGGTAATGCGATAACCATTCCAGAATTCCTGGCAAACCGGTTCCCGACTCGGGCCATGTCACTGAGAACGGTATCCGCTATCGTCATAGTCGTCTTTTTCGCGGTTTACACGGCGTCAGGCCTGGTGGCAGGCGGCAAGTTGTTCGAAAGCGCGTTTTCCGGAGTTATCAACATTGGTGGCCTGAGCGACTACGCTGCGGGCATCGTCATCACACTCGGCGTGGTACTTGCCTATACGGTTGTCGGCGGCTTCCTGGCCGTGAGCATGACGGACTTCGTGCAAGGCTGCATCATGATGCTGGCCCTGGTGATCATGCCGGCGGTTGTGCTCTTTGGCGAAGGTGGTGGCGGTTTCGCCCAGGCATCACAGACCCTGAATGAAGTCGATCCCACGCTACTATCGTGGACGGAGGGACTGACCTTTATCGGCTGGCTGTCTGCGGTGACCTGGGGGCTGGGTTATTTCGGGCAGCCGCACATCATCGTGCGCTTCATGGCTATCCGGACGCTGAAGGATGTCCCTGTGGCCCGTAACATCGGTATGAGCTGGATGCTCATCTCCCTGATCGGTGCGATCTCTCTGGGTGTGTTCGGCCGGGCCTATGCGATCCGCAATGGTATGGATGTCCAGGATCCGGAAACGATCTTTATCATCCTGGCGGATCTGCTGTTCCATCCGCTGATCACCGGCTTCCTCTATGCTGCCCTGCTTGCTGCGATCATGAGCACCATTTCCAGCCAGCTTCTGGTGTCGTCTTCATCACTGACGGAGGACTTCTATCGCCTGTTCCTGCGTAAAGAGGCTACGGAGAAGGAGACCGTCGGCGTAGGCCGGATCAGTGTCGTCCTGGTGGGTTTGGTTGCAGCCGTCATCGCGTCTGATCCGGATTCTCAGGTCCTGGGGCTGGTCAGTAACGCCTGGGCAGGCTTTGGTGCGGCATTCGGCCCGCTAATCATCCTGTCGCTGATGTGGTCGCGCACGAACGGTGCTGGCGCAATCGCGGGCATGGTTGTGGGTGCCGTCACCGTGATGATCTGGATTTCACTGGGCTGGAACGGAGAGTTCATGGGGGGTCCCGGTGTGTACGAGATCATTCCTGGCTTCATCGCTTCCTTCATTGCCATCCTGGTGGTGAGCAGTGTTACCGCAGATGCCGGTGAATATCAGCAAATCCATCGCTGAATGAGCGCACAAACCGGTTAGAACGAGGCCGCCCACCGGGCGGCCTCATGCGTTATCGGGCCCCTCAGGCGGTCAGGGATCGCACCGCCAGCAGCAGGGCGAAGCTCCCCAGCGCCGCCAGGTTCCAGGGCGGCGAGACGGCGCGCCGCAGCCAGCGCCGGCGCGACGGCGGTTCCAGCGGCCCGATGAACCCCGCCCCCAGCGCCCAGGCCCCCAGCAGGACCGCCGGCAGTCGCAGTGGCCACGCCAGCCCCTGGATCAACGACGGCTGCAGCAGCAGCCAGACGGCCAGCGCCGCCGCCAGCAGTAGCGCCCCCAGGGTCCAGCCGTTCCCTTGCGGTGATATCGCGATGCGCATGCTCGCCCCTCCCGGCTCGCCAAGCCCTCCCCTCCTAGTCAAGACGATTCCGGCCGAACTGGCGAGTCGTACCTGCTGCAGTGCGATAATATTTGTACAAACTTTGCAACACCCCGTTATCCTGTCGCCGCCGCCCTGAGCGAGGACATCGGTGATACAGCCGCTATATCAGGAGCACCACGGCCATAACAATTTTTTACAAGACTTTTAGAAACACTGTTTCTTATAATGGGAGCGTCCAATGCCCGCCGGACTGACCGGTGAGATGTTTCTGGCTCGAGAAAATGGAGGAATCCCCTCATGAGCAAGACCAAATTGATCTCTGCCGTCGCCATCGCCGCCGGCTGCGCCTTCGCCAGCCAGGCTGCCCTGGCCTACAGCGCCGGCGATATCTTCGTCCGCGGCGGCATCGGCAAGTCCGACACCCGCTCCGACAACGGCAATATCGGTCCTGCCGAGCTCGACATCAGCAGCGGTGAGCGCGGCTTCACCTATGGTGCCGGCTACCTGTTCCACGACAACATCGGCATCGAGCTCAACGGCTCCGAGAAGGTGGAACACGACCTGAGTGCTGGCGGTGCCGATGCCGGCTCCGTCGACCGCATGCCGGTCAACCTGCTGGTCAACTACTACCCGCTGGGCGGCCTCGACTCCCGCGTCCAGCCCTACGTCGGCGCCGGCCTCAACTACACCCGCTTCTCCGGCGAGCCGGAGGGCATCGATGCCCGCCGCAGCTACGGCGCGGTGGGCCAGGTCGGTATCGACCTCGCCGTCACCGAGAACTTCATGCTCAACGGCTTCGCCAACTACGCCGACGTCGACTCCCGTCTGTCGGTGGACGGCGAGCGTGTCGGCACCGCCAAGGTGGACCCGATGACCATCGGCGGCGGCGTGACCTTCCGCTTCTGATCGCGGCCCCCCCGCTGCACCATCTCGACGCCGGGCCCCGTGCCCGGCGTCGTTGCATATGCCGGCGACATTTCCACTGCTCGCCAGGAACGTCGCGCTTCCGCGTGGCGGAGCGACCTCAGCGGGGCGTATGGCGCGACAGCCCCAACTGCCCCAGAGCGTGGTCGTCGAGGTCGGCCACGGCCTCCACCGCCGCCAGGCGTCGATGGTAATCGGGGGTCAGGAAGGGCTCGCCCGCCAGCAGGTGCGCGAGGTATTCACGAGCCGGCTTGAGGGACCTCGCGGTAGTGCCCGGAGCGGCGATATAGACCCAGGCCTCGATGGCCCCCTCACGGGTGACCACTGGCAGGCGATGACGATCGTACTCGCGGGGATAGCCCTCGAAGGGATCCATCAGCCGGATCTGCTCGGGGCGCTCGAGCTCGAACAGTGCCCCCTCGACCCGCTCACCCGGCACGGGTGCCACGTTGGCATGGGCGATGCCGGCGATCCGGGAGGCCTTGTCGAAACGCAGCGCGTGATCGTGCAGGACCCCGGCGAGGACACGACGGGTGGTGCCGATACGCGCCACGACCCGCGCCGGGTTCATGTTGCTGCCGTAGGCGAAGTAGTAGGGCATGGTGGGTCGGCTCCGGGCGGCTAATTATCGGTGACGAGACGGTCGATCTCCTCGACCACCTTGCGCATCAGCAGCCGCTCGCTGGTCCGGGCCCCCTGCTGCACCAGGTAGGCATCCACCGCCGGCGCCACCTCGCATTTCGCCGGCAGCGGCGCCGACTCCTCCACCAGAGCCTCCAGGCGAACGATGAACACGAAGCGCAGCCACTGGGGCAGCGCCATGGTGTCGACGCAGAAGGGCTGCTCGCTCTCGAAGGCCTCGGGGGTCGGGCACTCCATGTTCCACAGGTTGGAGGCCTTCATGGTGGCCTCGAGTTCGCGCAGCGCCTGATCGAGTTCCTCGTGAACGGTCATGGGTATGCCTCCAGTCTGTCGTTTCCCTCATTATCCCGCGTCGATCCGGTGAGAGCCAACCGGGTTCAGAGCGTCCCGGCGAGCGGTTGACCGGCCAGGACCTTGCGCAGGAAATCCCGGGCAACGGCCAATGGCCCCTGGTGATGCCTGACATTGCCCACAGGGGCAGGAGGTTCATGCACAGAATCCCTGAACGTCCCTGTGGATAATCGTTGGAAAGGTGTGTCACGCCCCGGTAATCCGGGCCTTCGCCATCGCTGGTCAGGAATTGACCAAGGGCCCTCGATTCCCGTCTCGCTGCGGGCTGACAGGAAGCAGGCGCCGATGTAGAGTGCACGGTCCGAGAGGAGGGAGCATGCAACCGATTCACAGCCTTCACGATTTCTTCGTCCGCAGCGGCGCCGAGGTGCACCTCTACCACCTGGGGCGGCGCGTCGAGCCCTGTCCGCTGGCGACGCTGGCCGCCTTCGAGGCCGGTGAGCTCGCCTGGCCGGCCCCCTGGCGGGGCGAGGCACGCCTCGGGCTGGTGTTTCGCCTGGGCGACGTCCGTGACCCGCTGATCTGGTTCCTGGCCCTGCCCCTCGACGAACAGGGCAGACTGGTGCCGGCACCACGGGACGCCTTCGTCCAGCGCCTGCTCGAGACCCTGGGCCGCAGCGTCTCGGCCGTGGGCCGCGAGGAGGGTGCCGCGGTGGACAACCTGATGCAGGACAATCCGCTTGCCTTCACTCCCGCCCTGCCCTTCCAGGCCGTACTGCACGCCCGGGCCAGCCTTGACCTGGGCCTGCCGGCCAGCCAGCACCTGGCGCCGGTGGAGGCCTTCCTGAGTGGCCAGCAGCGGGTCGACTGGCAGTTCCTGGGGCTGCAGGGCCTGGCCGACTTCGTCGTGCGCATGGACGACGAGGCGAGCCGCGCCCTCGCCCTCCGCCTCCCCGAGCTACCCGACGAAGTGCTCACCTCGCTGTGCTACTGTCTCGAACATGTGACCCTCGACGACGCTCTCGCCGAGGCACTTCGCCACCGAGGTGAGGCCGCCGCAGGTGCTGGCGACATCGAAGGCTTCTGTGCCTGCGCACGCGCCATGGGCGGCGCCTCGACGGAGATTGCCGGCCCCTGGTTCGATGCCCTGCTCGACGATCCCGGCGCCTGCGGCCCCGATCTGCTGGCGGCGATCGCCGGTCGCGGCTGGATGCACCTGGAAGACGGCGAGCGGCTGCCGCGCTTCCTCACGCGCCTGGCGGAGCAGCCGGAGATCGACTTCACCGCCCTGGTGCGCGACCTGGCGCTGGTGCCGCGGCTGCGCCTGCCGGTGCTGATGACGCTGCGCGAGGCCGACGCACAGAGCGCCATCGGTCGCCGACTGGCCGGCCTGACACGCTGAGCGCAGAGACCTGGGAGCGAGACGATGAAAGAACTACCCTACACGCCCAAGGCGGTGATCGGTCGTCGCGAGATGGTCACCCTGCCGGAATTGCACCTGACCCTGTGTGCCAAGGCCGACACCGGTGCCCGCACCTCGTCGCTGCATGCCGAGGACATCGAATCCTTCGAAGAGGACGGCCACCTCTGGGTCAGTTTCACCACCCGTGGCGGCGGCCCCGGGACTCCGGCCCACGTGCATCGCCTGCACCTCCACGACCGACGCCGGGTGACCAGCTCCAACGGCCAGGCCGAATGGCGCTACGTGATCCGAACCCCGATGCGCCTGGGCGAGCTCGAGTTCGCGGTGGAACTCAGCCTCGCCGACCGCCGCAACATGCGCCACCCCATGCTGCTGGGACGCCGCGCCTTGCGCCGCCTGCTGGTGGCTCCCGGTGCCGCCTTCCTGCACGGCGAACCCTGATTCCCACCCGGCAATCGACCCGGAGTCCTGCATGCATATCGCGCTGCTGTCACGCAATCGCAACCTCTACTCCACCCGCCGACTGGTGGAAGCGGCCGAGCAACGGGGCCATACCGCCCGCGTGGTAGACACCCTGCGCTGCTACATGAACATCGCCTCGCACCGCCCCTCGATCCACTACAAGGGCCAGGAGATCGAGCCGTTCGATGCGGTGATCCCGCGCATCGGCTCCTCGGTGACCTTCTACGGCTGCGCGGTGCTGCGTCAGTTCGAGATGATGGGCACCTATGTGCTCAACGACTCGGTGTCCATCACCCGCTCCCGCGACAAGCTGCGTTCGCTGCAGTTGCTCTCGCGCAAGGGGCTGGGCCTGCCGATCACCGGCTTCGCCCATTCGCCGGACGACATCCCCGACCTGATCACCATGGTCAAGGGAGCTCCACTGGTGATCAAGCTGCTCGAGGGCACCCAGGGCATCGGCGTGGTGCTGGCCGAGACCAACCAGGCGGCCGAGAGCGTGGTCCAGGCCTTCATGGGCATGAAGGCCAACATCATGGTCCAGGAGTACATCAAGGAAGCCAAGGGGGCCGATATCCGCTGCTTAGTGATCGGCGACAAGGTAGTGGCGTCGATGAAGCGCCAGGCGGCCGATGGCGAGTTCCGTTCCAACCTGCATCGCGGCGGCACCGCGAGCGCGATCCGCATCACCCCGGAAGAGCGCTCCACGGCGATCCGTGCCGCCAAGGCCATGGGGCTGCGGGTAGCGGGCGTCGACCTGCTGCGTTCCAACCACGGGCCGGTGATCATGGAGGTGAACTCCTCGCCGGGCCTGCAGGGCATCGAGAGCACCACCGGCAAGGACATCGCCGGCCTGATCATCGAGCACATCGAGAAGAATGCGAGCCTGCCACGCAAGGTGCCCCCTAAACCCAAGGGTTAATTGCGAGAAAAGCGCCGGAACTTGTAAAAAGGGGAAATTATTCACTCCCGGGGGTAGCAAAACAGTGTTTCCCCCGCCACAATCGCTGTCACCGGAGGAGGTGACCGCTCATGTTTCTCGACAATCGCCAAGTGGCGATGGACAGCGTCCTCGAGGCGCTGGCCGACAGCATCGACTACTTTCAGGACAATCTGGAACGCCTGCGCCCGTCCCTGCGCGATGCCCTCAAGCCCCACTACGAGGCCAGGACGAAGTCGATGCGCGAGTTGCAGGAGCTGGCCCGCAGGCACCTCTCCCTGCTGCCCCGGGATGCCGATGTCGAGCGTGACGACTACATGTGGCTGTGGAGTCGGCTGAAGAGCTTCGTCGGCAACGACAGTCAGGTGCTGATCGGCGAGCTGCTCGAACAGGAGCGGGTGCTGATGCAGGCGCTCTCCACCCTCTTCACCCACCCCCTGCCCGAGCCCATCGAGCCGGTGATCGAGGAGTGCTGGAAGGGCTGCCGGGCATTGATCCGCGAGCTCTACGCCCTGCAGAAGCAGCGTCAGCGCCGCTGACTGTCCTCGTTGGCGGGCCCCTCCCTCTCGTCCAGCACCCACGCCTCCCAGGTACGGGGAGCGATCTCCAGCGGCTCCAGCGGGCCGAGAAAATAGGGCTCGCGCCCCCAGACGTACAGGTCTCCCAGGGTCGCCACCCGCGCGATCCACTCCCGTGCCTGCAGACGCCACACGCCACCCACCGGACGTGACGGCACCGCGCACCCGGTCACCTCCAGCCCCAGGGTGTCGGCGATGTACAGCGCCCGCGGCAGGTGCCACGACTGAGTGATCAGCAAGGCGCTCTCCACGCCGAACACGTCACGCGCCCGGGCCAGGGTGTCGAAGGTACTGAAGCCCGCATAGTCGAGGGTCATGTTCTCGTCGCGGACATGGCGACCGCGCAGGTCGCGCCACATGGTCACGGGCTCGTTGTAGAAGCGGGTGCGGTTGTCGCCGGAGAGCAGCAGGTGGTCGACCCGGCCGAGGCGGACCAGCCGCGCCGAGGCGCTCATGCGGGCATCGAAGTGCGGGTTACGCACCCCGCTACGGGTCCAGTGGGAGGTGCCGAAGACGATGCCGACCCGCTCGGCCCCACACAGCGGCAACTCGTGCACGATGCGCGCCTGGGTCTTGCCGAGCACCCAGAGGTTGCCCCCCACGAACAGCAGGCTCGCCAGTAGCAGCAGCGCTCCCAGCGACATCAGCAACACCTTGACGAACTTCCACAGCAGCGCGTGCATCCATCCCCCCGACGGGAAGAAGCCGAGAGGCGTCAGAACATCCCCAACTCGAGTTTCGCCTCGTCGCTCATCATCTCACGGCTCCAGGGGGGATCGAAGACGATCTCTGTGTGGACCTTGCTGATCTGCGGGGCACCAAGAATCTTGTTGCGGGCGTCGGCGGCGATGACATCGCCCATGCCGCAGCCCGGTGCGGTCAGGGTCATGCGAATGGTGACGAGGCGCTCGCCGCTGATCAGCCGCTCGATGCGACAGCCATAGACCAGCCCCAGGTCGACGATGTTGACCGGGATCTCCGGGTCGAAGCAGGTGCGCAGCTGATCCCAGACGAACTGCTCGATCTCGTCTTCGCTGGCCTCCTCGGACAGGGTCGGCCGGGGGAGGGCCTCGAGCCCCAGGGCATCCAGGTTGGCTCCCTCGATCAGGTAGAGCCGCCCCTCGAAACCGACACTGACCGAGCTGCCCTTGGCCTGCATCACGCTGACGAGACTGTCCTCGGCCAGTGTCACGGTCTTGCCGAAGGGGATGGAGATCGCCTCCACGTCGCGCTGCAGCGGCAGCGTCTGGCCCTTCTCGAGGGTAGCAATCTGCTCGATATTGCTCATGGGGCTCCTCAGCGGACCATGCCGATGACGCGTTCGAGCGCCTCGGCGAAGACATCGACCTCTTCCAGGGTGTTGTAGGCGGCGAACGAGGCCCGGCAGGTGGCGTCGACGCCGAAGTGCGTCAGCAACGGCTGGGCACAGTGGTGGCCGGTACGGATCGCCACGCCGAGCTGGTCGATCAATAGGCCGATGTCCTGGGAATGGGCCCCGTCGACCACGAACGACAGCACCCCGGCCTTGCCCGGCGCGGTGCCGAGGATGCGCAGGCCGTCGATGCGCAAGACGCGCTCGGTGGCGTGGGTCAGCAGCCGCTGCTCCCAGGCACCGATGGCGTCGAGCCCCACGGCGTCGACCCACTTCAGTGCCACCCCCAGGGCGATCACCTCGGCGATGGCCGGGGTGCCCGCCTCGAACTTGTGGGGAATGGCGGCGAAGGTGGTGGGCATCTCGAAGGAGACGCTCCGGATCATCTCGCCGCCCCCCTGCCAGGGCGGCATCGCCTCGAGCAGCTCGGCCTTGCCGTAGAGCACGCCCGCCCCGGTGGGCCCGTAGACCTTGTGGCCCGAGAAGGCATAGAAGTCGGCATCGATGTCGCGCACGTCGATCGTCTGGTGGGGCGCCGCCTGGGCGCCGTCGACCAGGATCCGCGCGCCATGTGCATGGGCGATCTCGGCCATCTCGCGCACCGGGTTGACGGTGCCGAAGGCGTTGGAGACGTGGTTCACCGCCACCAGCCGGGTGCGCTCGGTGAACAGCCCGCGGTAGGCGTCGAGATCGAGCACCCCGCGTGCGTCCACCGGGATCACCTTGACCACGATGCCGAGCTGGCTGGCCAGCAGCTGCCACGGCACGATATTGGAGTGGTGCTCGAGCAGCGACACCAGCACCTCGTCGCCCGGCGCCAGGTTGGCACGTCCCCAGGCATTGGCCACCAGGTTGATCGCCTCGGTGGTGCCGCGGGTGAAGACGATCTCGCGGCTCTCGGCGGCGTTGAGAAAAGCCCGCACCGTCTCGCGGGTGCCCTCGAAGGCGGCGGTGGCCTCGTCGGCCAGGGTGTGCAGCCCGCGGTGGATATTGGCGTTGTAGCGACCGTAGTAGTCGTCGAACACCTCGATCACCTGCCGCGGGGTCTGGCTGGTGGCGGCATTGTCGAGATAGACCAGCGGCCTGCCGTGAACCTGGCGCGCCAGGATCGGGAAGTCCGCGCGTACCGCGGCCACGTCGAGGGCCGGTGCATCGAGTGCGGTGCTGGTGGCCAGGTCAGTCATGACGGATTCCTCCCCTCATTCTTCGCCGAGTGCCACGGCGGCTTCCACCAGGCCGGCCAGGTTGAAGCGCTCCGGCAACCTGCCGGCCACGGCCAGCTCGACCCGTTCGGACACGGCATCGAGATCCACCTGCTCCATCACCTCGCCGGCGAAGGCCAGGGTCAGCAGGCCGCGGGCGGTCTGCTCGTCGATGCCGCGGGTGCGCAGGGCGTAGATCGCCTCCTCGTCGAGCTGGCCGGTGGTCGCGCCGTGGGAGCACTTGACGTCGTCGGCGTAGATCTCGAGTTCGGGCTTGGTGTCGATCTCGGCGCGGTCGGAGAGCAGCAGGTTGGCGTTGTTCTGGTACGCCTCGATCTTCTGGCTGTCGCGCTTGACGATCACCTTGCCGTTGAACACGCCATGGGCACGATCGTCGAGGATGCCCTTGTAGTTCTCGTTGGAGAAGGTGTGCGGCGCGTTGTGGTTGACCAGGGTGTGGTTGTCCACATGCTGTCGCCCCTGGCCGTAGAACAGGCCGTTGTAGTGGGCCTCCGCCCCCTCGCCGTTGAGGTCTGTCACCAGATCGGTGCGCACCAGGCCGCCGCCCAGGTTGAGATTGAACGAGGTGTAGCGGCTGTCGCGGCCCTGCTCCACGTGGATGCTGGCGACGTGCAGGTCGATCAGCGGCGCCTCCTGCAGCTTGTAGTGGGTCAGGATGGCACCGCGATCCAGCAGGATCTCCTCCACCAGGTTGGTGAAGTTGCCGGTCGCCTTCTCGTCGCCCATCTCGTCCTCGCCGACGTGGTGTTCGATCACTGTCGCCTGGCTGCGCCCGCCGGCCTCGATCAGCACCCGGGGATGGCACATCACCGGCGCCGCATTGGCGCGGGAGAGGAACTGCAGGATGATCGGCTTCTCGACCACCGTGCCCGGCGCCAGGCGCAGCACGGCACCCTCCTCCATGAAGGCGGTGTTGAGTGCCGCGAAGGGGGAGAACTCCACGCCGGTCAGGCGCCCCAACGGGCCGCCCACCGCCTCATGGTTCTCCTCCAGGGCCCGGGACAGCGGCAGCAGCTGCACGCCGGCCGGCAGCTCATCGAGCTGCGACAGCGCCGCCGAGAAGACGCCGTCGACGAAGGTCAGGCGGTGCGCCTCGATGGGCAGCGTCAGCGCCGCCGCCGAGGCCGGCGAGAACTCGCCGTCGGTGGCCAGGGCGAAGTCGCCCCGGGCGATGGCGCGCACGTCGGTATACTTCCACGCCTCGACGCGGCGATGGGGAAAGCCCATGGCCTCGAAGCGCGCAGCCCCGGCCTGGCGCCGGGCGGCGATCCAGGTCGGCTCCTGCCCACGGGTGGCCGAGCGTTCGGCCAGGCGGTCGAGGAAGCGCTGAACATCGCTTTGCACATCATTCATGCGGCAGACTCCTCCGCGACCCAGTCATACCCCCGAGCCTCGAGTTCGTGGGCCAGCGCGGCGTCGCCGCTCTTGACGATACGGCCGTCGACCAGCACGTGGACCCGGTCCGGCACCACGAAATCGAGCAGGCGCTGGTAGTGGGTCACCAGCAGGATGCCGCGATCCTCGGCACGCAGGGAGTTGATCCCCTCGGCGACCACGCGCATGGCGTCGATGTCGAGACCGGAGTCGATCTCGTCGAGCATGGCGAGCTTCGGCTGCAGCACCAGCATCTGCAGGATCTCGTTGCGCTTCTTCTCGCCGCCGGAGAAGCCCTCGTTGACGGCGCGCTGCAGGAAGCTGGCGTCCATCTTCATGAAGCCCAGCTTTTCCTTGACCAGCTTCATGAACTCCGGGGCCGGGATCTCGCTCTCACCGCGCGCCTCGCGCTGGGCGTTGAGCGCCGCCTTGAGCAGGTAGATGTTCTTGACCCCGGGGATCTCCACCGGGTACTGGAAGCCCAGCAGCAGCCCGGCCTGGGCGCGCTCCTCGATCTCCATCTCCAGCACGTCCCGGCCCTCGAAGGTGATCGAGCCGGCGGTCACCTCGTAGCCGTCCTTGCCGGCGATCACCGCGGACAGGGTCGACTTGCCGGCCCCGTTGGGGCCCATGATGGCGTGGACTTCCCCGGCGTTGACGGTCAGGTTGAGGCCCTTGAGGATTTCGGAACCCTCGACCGTGACGTGCAGATCCTTGACTTCGAGCATCTTGAATACCTTTGATTCGGTTCGCGCCGCCCCCGGCGGCGTCGGAAAGTTCATCGATTCGACGGCCGGCGATCAGCCGACGGCGCCTTCCAGGGTGACGTTCAGGAGCGCCTCGGCTTCCACCGCGAACTCCATCGGCAGCTCCTGAAAGACGTCCTTGCAGAAGCCGTTGACGATCATGCTGACCGCATCCTCCTCGGAGATGCCGCGGCTCTGGCAGTAGAACAGCTGGTCCTCGCCGATCTTCGAGGTGGTCGCCTCGTGCTCGACGGTAGCGGTGCTGTTGCCGATCTCCTGGTAGGGGAAGGTGTGCGCACCGCACTGGTCGCCGATCAGCAACGAGTCGCACTGGGTGAAGTTGCGCGCGTTCTTCGCCCGTGGCCCCACCTTGACCAGGCCGCGATAGGACTGGTTGGCACGCCCGGCCGAGATGCCCTTGGAGACGATGTAGGAACGGGTCCCCTCGCCGATATGGATCATCTTGGTGCCGGTATCGGCCTGCTGGCGACCGTTGGTCACCGCCACGGAGTAGAACTCGCCGATGCTGTCGCGGCCGCGCAGCACGCAGGAGGGGTACTTCCAGGTGATGGCGGAGCCGGTCTCGACCTGGGTCCAGCTGATCCGCGAACGATCGCCGCGGCAATCGCCACGCTTGGTGACGAAGTTGTAGATGCCGCCCTTGCCGTCCTCATCACCGGGGTACCAGTTCTGCACCGTGGAGTACTTGATGTAGGCATCCTCCAGGGCCACCAGCTCGACCACCGCGGCGTGGAGCTGGTTCTCGTCGCGCATCGGCGCGGTGCAGCCCTCCAGGTACGACACCTGGGCGCGGCTCTCGCAGATGATCAGGGTGCGCTCGAACTGGCCGGTGTTGGCGGCGTTGATGCGGAAGTAGGTCGAGAGCTCCATCGGGCAGGTCACGCCCTCGGGCACGAACACGAAGGAGCCGTCGGTGAACACCGCCGAGTTGAGCGCCGCGAAGTAGTTGTCGCCCTGGGGCACCACCGTGCCCAGGTACTGCTTGACCAGCTCCGGGTACTCGCGGATCGCCTCGGAGATCGAGCAGAAGATCACCCCCGCCTCGTGCAGCTTCTCCTTGAAGGTGGTGGCCACCGAGACGGAGTCGAACACCGCGTCCACCGCCACGCCGGCGAGTGCCGCGCGCTCATGCAGCGGAATGCCCAGCTTCTCGTAGGTCTCGAGCAGCTTGGGGTCGACCTCGTCGAGGCTCTGGGGACGGTCTTCCGGGCGCTTCGGCGCGCTGTAGTAGGAGATCGCCTGGTAGTCGATGGCCGGATAGTCGAGGTGCGCCCAGGAGGGCGGCGTCATCTTCAGCCACTGATGGTAGGCCTTGAGGCGCCACTCGAGCATCCACTCCGGCTCGCCCTTCTTGTTCGAGATGAAGGCGATGGTGCTCTCGTCGAGACCGGGCGGTACCGTGTCGCTCTCGATGTCGGTCACGAACCCTTCCTTGTAGTCGCGACGGACGAGCTGTTCCATTTCCTGACTTGCCATGATGCTTCCCCTCCCGGGCGGTTGGGTCGGCGAGCCGTGCTCGCCTCGGGTAATGAATCCGGTTCGGTGGGCTCAGGCCGTGTCGGCGGCCAGGCTCACGCTCTGTATGGGTAGCTGCACCGGCAGCTTGATCGGCGTGGTATCGGCCAGATGGGCCAGGGTCACGCTGTCGAGCAGGGTGCGCACCCCCAGCGAGACACGCTGCCAGTTGTCGGCCACGCCGCAGGTGGCAACCAGCTCGCAGTCGCCCTCGGCGTGGCTGCACTCGGTCATCGCCACCGGCCCCTCGATGGCGGTGATGATGTCGATGGCGGTGATCCGTGAGGCCGGCCGCGCCAGGGAGTAGCCTCCCTGGGCGCCGCGGTGCGACTCGAGCAACCCCGCCTTGACCAGCATCTTCAGGGTCTTCGAGACCGTGGGGTGCGGCAGCTGCACCGCCTCGGCGAGCTCCGCCGCCGCATGCGGCTGCTCGGGGTGGCGCGCGATCTGCGCCATCACCACCGCGGCATAGTCGGTCAGCCGTGAAAGCTTGAGCATGCCTGACTCCTCAGGGGTGCGGGCCCGAGACGGCCCCGCGATCGATTGGGGACCATTTTAGTCCTGTATGATTTCGATGTGAACCCCTTCTGCCACTTCCCATGCACAAACGGCAGGATGCCGGCACGATCAGCGCCGTTCTCATCAAAAACAGCAATCATTCTCATTCGCTGCCACGATCGCTGCTCCCCTCCGCCATGGATCAGGACCATCAATTCTACTCATTGCACATCGTCATCCATTGCCAAAACAAATAGATACAGGGCTCTGCTAAGCTTGTGTCATCCGAGCGGGGCAGGTCGTCGCCCCCGCCACCTTCCGCTGCCCCACCGTGGACACGTTGCCGCCGCGGCCGATGGTGTGATGGCTAGACTCCATGACAAAGGGCCTCGCCATGACCCCGTGCATCTCGCGGAACCCGGCTTCCGCGGGCCAAGCCGAGAGGAGACCCGATTTGGAACTGATTCAGTACGCACTGGACAACCTCGACCTGCTGGCCATGCGCACCGTCGAGCATATCGCGCTGGTGGGCGTGGCGGTGGGCATCGCCACCCTCACGGGAGTGCCCATCGGCATCGCCATCACCCGTAACGAACGCCTGGCCCGGGCGGTGCTCTACCTGGCCTCGATCATCGTCACCATCCCGTCGATCGCGCTGTTCGGCATCATGATTCCGGTCCTGTCACTGATCGGCCACGGTATCGGCTATGTGCCGGCGGTGATCGCGGTGCTGCTCTATTCGCAGCTGCCGATCATCCGCAACACCTACACCGCCATCAACAACGTCAACCCGGCCCTGCGCGAGGCGGCCCGCGGCATCGGCATGAGCCCCAACCAGCGACTGCGCCTGGTGGAGATCCCGCTGGCCGTGCCGGTGATCATGGCCGGGGTACGCACCGCCGTGGTGCTCAACATCGGGGTGATGGCGATCGCCGCCTATATCGGTGCCGGGGGGCTCGGCACCTTCATCAGCCGCGGCATCTCCCAGTCCGATCCGCGCCAACTGATCGTCGGCGCCGTGACCGTGAGCCTGCTGGCGATCATCGTCGACTACGGCCTGCTGGCCGTGCAGAAGACCCTGACACCCAAGGGCATGGAGCGCGACGCCACCGCGACCTGACCCAGAGCCCGGACGACCGAGACCATGAGAAGGAAACCTGGATGATACGACTCGATAACCTGACCAAGGTCTTCGACACGCCCAAGGGTGCCGTGGTCGCCGCCGACCACATCAGCATGGAAGTGCCCGCCGGCGAGATCTGCATCCTGCTCGGCCCCTCCGGCTGCGGCAAGACCACCACGCTGAAGATGATCAACCGCATCTTTCGCCCCACCTCGGGCAAGGTATTCATCGACGGCGAGGACACCACCGCCATGGATACCCAGACACTGCGCCGCAACATCGGCTACGTGATCCAGCAGATCGGCCTGTTCCCCAACATGACCATCGAGGAGAACATCACGATCGTGCCCCGGCTGCTGGGCTGGGACAAGGCGAAGTACCGGGAGCGGGCCCGGGAGCTGATGGCGATGATCGCACTGGAGCCGGATGCCTTCCTCAAGCGCTACCCCAGCGAGCTCTCCGGGGGCCAGCAGCAGCGCATCGGCGTGGCCCGAGCGCTCGCAGCCGACCCGCCGGTGATGTTGATGGACGAGCCCTTCGGTGCCATCGATCCGATCAACCGGGCAGTGATCCAGGACGAGTTCCTCAAGATGCAGCAGGAACTCAACAAGACCATCATGTTCGTCAGCCATGACATCGACGAGGCGATCAAGATGGGCGATCGCGTGGCCGTGTTCCGCGAAGGCAAGCTGGTGCAGTGTTCCACCCCCGACGACCTGCTTGCCGCGCCGAAGAATGCCTTCGTCGAGTCGTTCCTCGGCGAGGACCGGGCGCTGAAGCGCCTCAACCTGGTCAAGGTACGCGAGATCGTCACCGACGACATCGGCACGGTGACACCGGCCGACACCCTGGAGACGGCCCTCGCGAGGATCGACGACTTCGGTTACCAGACCTCGATCCTGATGGTGAACGACCGTGGCCAGCCCGCCGGCATCGTCAACCGCTCGGTGGCCCGCACCACCAAGGGCTACTGTCGCGACCACTTCCAGGGTGTCCCCGCGGTGATCGGCCTGGACGATGACCTGCGCAAGGCCGCCTCGCTGATGTTCGCCTACGACACCACCTGGCTGCCCTGCGTCGACGACGACGGCCGGGTCTGCGGCCAGATCACCCAGCGAGCCATGACCCGCCATCTGGGCGCACGCTTCCGCCCCCATAGGGGCGAAAGCCGAACCCCCGGCGCCGCCCTCGAGGAGTGAGCCAATGCCCGTTCAGACCATGAAAGGGGCCCTGCGCGCACTGCTGCTGGTGGCGATCTTCTTCGCCGGGGTCTGGAGCCACGCGAGCGGGGTCATCGACGACTTCCTGTTCTACGTCCCCGACGTGCAATACCTGGCGGGAGAGCACCTCTGGCTCACCGCGGTCTCCGGCAGCCTGGCGATACTGACCGCCATCCCCCTGGGCATCGTGCTGTCGCGGCCGAGCATGGCGCGCTGGGCGGAGTCGCTGATGCAGGTGCTCAACGTCGGGACCACCATCCCGACCCTGGCGGTGCTGGCGCTCTCCATGAGCTTTCTCGGCATCGGCACGGTGCCGGCGGTGTTCGGCCTGTTCGTCGCCACCCTGCTGCCCATCGCCCGCAACACCTACGCCGGGCTCAAGGGGGTCTCGCCGGCGCTGATGGAGGCCGCCGCCGGCATCGGCATGTCGCCCACCCAGCGCCTGCTCAAGGTCGAACTGCCCAATGCGCTCTACGTGATCTTCGCCGGCATGCGCACCGCGCTGACCATCAACGTCGGCACCGTGCCGTTGGCCTTCCTGATCGGCGCCGGCGGCCTGGGCGAGCTGATCTTCACCGGCATCGACCTCTATGACCCGGTGATGATGCTGGCCGGAGCCATTCCCACGGCGCTGCTGGCGATCGTCGTCGATGCCCTGATCGCCTTCATCGCCTTCATCGTGGTGCCGCGCGGGGTCAACCCGTCGCGGGCCTGAGCCACTCACGTCCCGCATCGCAACACGACCAACCACGATAGCCACGACGCAACAAGAGGAACGACCCATGAAACGCCTGATGATCACCCTCTCCG
Organism: Halomonas sp. LMYGS-3; assembly: GCF_059509875.1. Lineage (NCBI taxonomy): Bacteria > Pseudomonadati > Pseudomonadota > Gammaproteobacteria > Oceanospirillales > Halomonadaceae > Halomonas > Halomonas sp. LMYGS-3. The sequence continues at coordinate 39,799 of NZ_JCAKFQ010000017.1, forward strand.
GCCTGGCCCTGGCCGGCGCCATGACCACCGCCCACGCCGCCGACGTCGTGGTGGGCGGCAAGAACTTCACCGAGCAGCAGATCCTCTCCGCCATGACCAGCCAGTACCTGGAGGGGCTCGGCTATGACGTGGATAGCCGCGCCGGTATGGGCTCGGCGGTGCTGCGCCAGGCCCAGGAGAATGGCCAGATCGACCTCTACTGGGAGTACACCGGGACTTCGTTGATCACCTACAACGGTGTCAGCGAGCGCCTCGCCCCCGACGAGACCTACCAGCGCGTCAAGGAGCTCGACGCCGAGAAGGGCCTGGTGTGGCTGGCCCCCTCCGCGGCCAACAATACCTATGCCCTGGCCATGCGCGCCGACGACGCCGAGGAGCGCGGTATCCTGTCGCTCTCCGAGCTCGCCCAGGCCATCAATGACGGCGTCGAGCTCAGCATCGGCCTGAACGCCGAGTTCTACGCGCGAGACGACGGCTGGCGCCCGCTGCAGGAGGCCTATGAGTTCCAGGTCGGCCGCCGTGATGTCAGCCGCATGGATACCGGCCTGGTGTATCAGGCACTGCGCGACGGCCAGGTCGACGTCGGCCTGGTGTTCGCCACCGACGGCCGCATCCCGGCCTTCGACTTCCACGTGCTGGAAGACGACCGAGAGTTCTTCCCGGCCTACGCCCTGACCCCGGTGGTGCGTCAGGATACCCTCGAGCAGTTCCCCGAGCTGGAAGAGCAGATGAATGCCCTCTCCGAGCTGCTCGACGACGATACCATGGCCACCCTCAACGCCCGGGTCGACGTCGACCGCGAGACCATCGAGCGGGTCGCCGAGAACTTCCTGCAGGAGCATGGCCTGCTTTGAGGCAGTTGCCGCCGCTGGCATACTGGAACCCTCAACGGAAGGCCGCCCATTCGGCGGCCTTCTGCCGTAACGGGAGGCGCGAATGCACTATCAGGACCGGCTGCGCGTTGGCGCTGCCCAGCTCAACGCCCGCCTCGGCGAGGTGGATGACAACCTCGAGCGCCATCTCGAGTTCATGGCCCAGGCCCACGATCAGGGCGTCGAGCTGCTGGTGTTCCCCGAGCTCTCGCTCACGGGGTACGGCCTCGGCCGGCGGGTGATGCAGGTCGCCATGCCGCTGGAGGATCCGCGACTCCGGCGACTGGCGCTGGCCGGCGGCGAGATGCAGACGGTGCTCGGCTTCGTCGAGGAGTCGAGCCCCGGGGAATACTACAACGCGCTGGCCATCCTGCAGGATGGCGAGATCGTCGCGGTGCACCGCAAGCTCAACCTGCCCACCTATGGCGGGCTCGAGGAGGGCAAGTGGTTCACCCACGGCGGCCGGCTGACCCATACTCCGGTACGCCCCGGCTGGTTGGCCACCCAGCTGATCTGCGCCGATCTGTGGAACCCGGCGCTGGTGCACGCCGCCCTGCTGCCCCGTCCCACGGTGCTTTGTGCCCCGATCAACTCGGCCTCGGGCATCGTCAGCGACGACTTCTCCAACGAGCAGAACTGGGCCCTGAACGTACGCTTCTACGCCATGACCTACGGCACTCCGGTGATCATGGCCAACCGTTTCGGCCCCGAGGGCGAGAGTCACTTCTGGGGCGGCTCGCGTATCCTCGGCCCGCGTGGCGAGCCCCTCGCCGCGGCCGACGACAGCGAGACGCTGATCACCGCCGATCTCAGCCGCATCGCCATCGCCCGTGCCCGCTTCGAACTCCCCACCCACCGCGATGCGGACACGCCGCTGATCCGCGAGTTGATGGCCGGCTACCGCTAATGGGTTACCCTGAAGTCAGTACGGCACGCATCCCGCCCCGCCATGGAGCCGCCCATGACCGACATCCCGCACAACGCCCCCGGTCAGCGCTGGAACGCCACTGACTTTGCCCATCACGCCGACTTCGTCCCGGCCCTGGGTGGCGCCGTGGCCGCACAGCTGGCACCACGACCCGGCCAGCGCATCCTCGACCTGGGCTGCGGCGACGGCGCCCTGACCGAGGTCCTGGCCCGTTCCGGCGCCACCCTGGTCGGTGTGGACGCCTCGCCCGAACTGATAGAGGCCGCCCGGGCCCGGGGGCTGGATGCCCGAAAGGTGGATGCCCACCACCTGCCCTTCGATCACGAATTCGACGCCGTCTTCAGCAACGCCGCCCTGCACTGGATGCTCAACCACGAGGCAGTGGTTGCCGGAATCCGGCGGGCGCTGAAGCCGGGAGGTCGCTTCGTTGCCGAGTTCGGCGGCCACGGCAATGTCGCCGCCATCTGCACCGCCCTGCTCGCGGCGCTGCATACCCGCGGCATCAGCGGCAAGGCCCGCTTTCCCTGGTACTTTCCCACCACCGAGGAGTATCGCTCCTGCCTGGAGGCCGCCGGCTTCACGGTCGAGACCATCGAGCTGATCCCGCGCCCCACGCCGCTGCCCACCGGCATGGCCGGCTGGCTGGCCACCTTCGCCAACCCCTTCCTGCACGGCCTGGACGACGACGTCCGCGAGGCGGTGCTGGACGATGCCCTCGCCTGGCTGGCCCCCAGCCTGTGCGACAGCCACGGCAACTGGACGGCCGACTACGTGCGGCTGCGGCTCGAGGCATACTGCTGACGGGGGGCAGCGCCATGACCCGGGGCCCGATCACGGTCTTCGGCGGCACCGGTTTCCTCGGTCGCGCCATCGTCCGCGAGCTGGTGGATGCCGGCCAGGCCGTACGCATCGCCGCACGCCGCCCTGCCCTGCCCGACTGGGCGGAAGAGGGCGACCGGCTCGAGCTCGCCACCGCCGATATCCGCGACGAAAGCAGTACCGCCGCCGCCCTCGCCGGGGCCAGCGCCGTGGTCAATGCCGTGAGCCTCTACGTGCCGTCCCGCCGGGCGAGCTTCGAGGCCATCCATGTGGAGGGCGCGGCACGGCTGGCGCGCCTGGCCCGACGGGCCGATATCGAGCGCCTGGTGCTGATCTCCGGCATCGGCGCCACCACCGCGTCGAATTCGGCCTACGTGCGCGCCCGCGCCCGGGGCGAGAGCGCGGTGCTCGATGCCCTGCCCAAGGCGATCATCGTGCGTCCCAGCGTGCTGTTCGGGCCGGGCGATGCCTTCCTCGCCACCCTCGCCGGGCTCACCCGCCTGCCGCTGATCCCGCTGTTCGGCCGGGGCGAGACCCGGCTGCAGCCGGTGCATGTGGTGGACGTCGCCCGGGCCCTGATCCGGCTGCTCGGCGAACCGCTCCCCGAGCGACGCCTGTTCGAGCTCGGCGGGCCGGACGTGATGCGCTACCGCGAGATCCTCGAACTGGTGCTGGCCCACCTGAAACGCGACCGGCCGCTGCTGCCGGTGCCCTTTGTCGCCTGGCGGACGCTGGCGGCGTTGGCCTCGGTCCTGCCCGACCCGCCCTTGACCCGCGACCAGGTGATCCTCATGCAGCGGGACAACCTCGTCGGCGACGGCATCGGCACCTTCAATGATCTGGGCATCGTCCCCCGTTCGCTGCGCGACAGCCTGCCGGAGTGTCTGGCCACCGAGTGAGTTCGACGACACCCGTTCCCCCGACTACCCTGCCCCGTCTATGCTGTAGCCAGGCAATTCGCCTGAATCGCCTTTTTGCTGCACACCCATGGAGCTTGCATTGTGGCCGACGAGAACAGCGTGATTGTCTTCTATGACGAGCGGATGCTGGCCCATGAGCCAGATATCGAAGTGCCTTTCCTGCCGGGTCGCATGGACGATCGTATCCGCTCGCTGTTGTCGGGGCTGGGCGTCCCCTGGAAGTATCCGGAACACCCCGCCAGGCTCACCGCCATCCGGCATCTGCTGGAACTCGAGCCGGTTCCCGGCGTGACCTTCGAGTCGGGCAAGGCGGCGACGCGGGAGCAGCTGGGGCGCGTGCACACCAGTTCCTACCTGGACCATGTCTTCGAGCTTCGCGGCCAGAGCGCCTGGCTGGATGTGGACACCACGGCCGTGTCGCCCGGTAGCGTCGACGCCGCCGAGGTGGCCGCCGGCACGGCGATCGCCGCCGTCGAGGCCGTCGTCGAGGGAAGAGCCGAGAGCAGTTTCGCGCTGGTGAGACCCCCCGGCCACCACGCCGAGCCGGTGCGCGCCCGCGGCTTCTGCCTGTTCAACAACGTGGCGGTGGCCGCCGCTCATGCCCGCACGGCACTCGGCTGTAGGCGAGTGATGATCGTCGACTGGGATGCCCACCACGGCAACGGCACCCAGGATATCTTCTGGGCCGACCCGCATGTGCTGTTCTTCGACCTGCACCGCGCCGCCCCCTTCTATCCCGGCACGGGGAGCCTCGAGGAGATCGGCATGGGCCTGGGGGATGGCACCAACGTCAATGTTCCCCTCCCCGCCGACGCCGGCGACGCCGCCTACCTCAAGGCCTTTCGCGAGATCCTGGTACCGGCGGCCGAGTGGTTCCAGCCCGACCTGATCCTGGTCTCGACCGGTTTCGATCCGCACAGCCATGACCTGGCTCTGGAGGTCTCCTATGACGGCTTCGCCGCCATGACCGGCATCCTCAAGACCCTGGCCCGCCGGCACTGCCAGGGACGCCTGGTCTTCGTGCTGGAGGGCGGCTACAACCTGATCTCGCTGTCACGCGGTGTCAGGTCGGTGCTTCAGGTGCTGGCCGGCGACGAGCCGCCGGAACCCGGCCAGCGGGGCATCGCCGAGGTCGAGGCGGCGGCGGGCTTTCACCGCGGTGCCTTCGTCGGGCCACCCCCGGACTGACCCGGCGAACGCAGGGAACGGGGCCGGCCAGTCTCGCCGGTGGCACGAAATCGTATTCTCGGATCACGATGCCGGGCTCGGGCAGGCGGAGTCAGTCGCCCAGGGCGGCGAGTCGGTCGGCCTGGACCACCTCGATCCAGTAGCCATCGCGGTCCTTGACGAAGGTGACGTTCTTCATCTTGCCCTGGTCGGCACGCTTGACGAACTCGACGTCGTTGGCGTCGAACCACGCCTCGGCCGCCTCGAGATCGGGTACCGAGAAGCAGATATGGCCGAAGCCCTGGGGCTCGGCGTTGCCGTCATGGTAGGCGAAGTCCGCCTGCTCCTCGGTGCCCCAGTTGTGGGTCAGCTCCAGCACGCCGCGCTGGCCGAAGGTCCACACGGTGCGCTCGCCGGTCGCTTCGGGCACGCTCTCGCCGGCTTCCGGCCGGGCCAGGAAATAGAGCGAGAACTGCATCTCCTCGAAGTCCAGCCGGCGCAGCACGCGCAGGCCGAACACCCGCGTATAGAAGGCCAGCGCCCTCTCCGGCTCCTTGATCCGCAGCATGGTGTGGTTGAGGCGAAAGCCCTCGGAATCGTGGGTCGCTGCCTGCACGCCGGGATACTGCTCACCCTGAAAGCTCATCTTGATCTCCTTTTCGCTGCACAGTGCGCGGGCACCCCGCCAGGCCAGGTGCCCGTACTGGCCCAGGGCCCCGGTGAAGGGCTCCCCGGCGGGGATCGAGAAAGGCTGCCATGAACGGCGGGCCCGGCGCCAGGGTCTCCCCCTCGCCACCGGGATATCAACGCCACTCGAGGACCAGCCGCCCGTGCCTGTCGAGTCGTACCCCGGTGCCGAACCGCCGCCCTTCCCGATGCAGCATCCGGCACAGCCACTGCGCCTCGTCGGGCGTCGCCCGCTCCAGGCGAAAGTGACGCAGCCGCAGGGGTACCAGGACCAGCCGCGCCAGACGGCCATCGGCCAGCCCCAGGGTCGGCAAGTAGAGCAGCACCAGGTCACTGCGGAAGCCCTCGTGCCCGGAGATGCCTTCATAGTCGTTGATCAGGTCGCCGCAGCCGTAGAGGATCAGCTTGCCGCGATACACCTCGATGCCCAGCGGATGATGCGAGGAGTGTCCCCAGACGAGATCGGCGCCGGCCTCGTCGACGAGCCGGTGGGCGAAGTCGCGGTGTTCTTCGGGGATCGCATACCCCCAGTTGCCGCCCCAGTGCAACGAGACCACGGCGAGGTCCTTCGGCTTCCGACGCCTGGCGATCTCGGCCGCAATGGCACCGACGGCCTCGGGCGGGGGCTCGGGCAACAGGTGGATGCCGGGCCGCTCGTCGGTGGCCGCCCAGGCCCTGGGGATACCGCTGCTGGGTGCCCCCAGGGCCAGCAGCCATACTCGACCACCCGGCACATCGAAGGACACCGGTGCCAGCGCCTCTGCGCGGCTGCGCCCGGCCCCCACGGTGCGCAATCCGGCGCCTTCGAGCACTTCCAGGGTCTCGACCAGGCCAGCCGGCCCCCAGTCGAGCACATGGTTGTTGGCCAGCACGCAGCCCTCCACCCCGGCGGCACCGAGCACGGGCAGGTTGGCCGGGTGCATGCGGTAGTTGATGCCCTTGGGCTGGGCATCGTCGCTGGTGGTGACCGCCGTCTCCAGGTTGATCAGCCGCAGGTCCGGCGCCAGGCGCTCCAGCTCCTCCAGGGCATCCCCCCAGATGTAAGGGAAATCCACGGGCCGGGGGATGGGACCGGTCGCGCGTTCGGCCAGCCGGACGTAGTCGATGGCCGACGTCATGTACGACTCGAAGAGTTGCGGGTCGCCGGGGTGAGGCAGTATCTGGTCGATGCCGCGCCCGGTCATCACATCCCCGGTCAGCCACAGCGTCGTGGCGGTCGCTGCGTGACGCATCGGTGCATGCCTCCGTTATCGGATCCTCTGCGCCTCTCCCCTGGACAAGATCGACTGGCGTTGGTGCGCGCGCCGCTTCTGGTCGAGATAGGTCTCGCGATCGATCTCGAAGAGCTGGCGGGGGTAGCGCATCGTCAGGTCGAACCAGCGCCGCAGGCTGGCCTCGAAGCGTTCGGCCTCGGGCAACGCACGGGTATCGAGATGTGCTTCCAGCGCCAGGTAGAAGCGCATGACGTTACGCTCGATCATGCCCCGGGTGCCGCCCACATGGCTAGGCTGACCATCTGCGCCCCCTTCTTCCAGCGTGAACCCCACCCGATCCCGCCCACCGAAGGCGAAGTAGCCACGCAGGGCGAGCCGCGCCCGCATGCCGAAGACCAACGAATAGCGCAGCTGGACCAGGCTGTGGTTCTCGTCATCGGGCACCGCCCGCAGCTGCAGGTGAAAGGCGCGCGTCCCGTAGGGTCCGTCGTCTCCCTCCAGCGCCACATCCAGGTAGCGCGGCTGGCGCGTCACGACCCGCCACCGCAGGTCGAGGCGCTCGGCATCCGCCGGGTCGACCTGGTCCTGGCGCCCCACGAAGAGCGCCAGGTCAGTGCCCGCGGCGCTCCCCCCCGGCCCGAGAAGGCACCCCTTGACGTTGAGATGCAGGAAGAGGATCTCGCACCAGGCGGCGGGCGAGGAGAGCTCGTCGGCGAGACGCTCGAAGGGCTGATGGACCCGGGCGTGGACGCTACCGCTCACCGAGTAACTGCGCGCTTCCGACTCGACCTGCAGGGGCTCATCGAAGGGGGAGCCGGCAATCACCTCCCGCCAGCTATCGCGCAGCCAGTCATCCTGGGCCATGACCGGGGCCGGCAGCAGCCAGGCCAGCCACGCCCCGAGCAGCAGCCACACCGGCCAGGGGAGGCGATCCGCCCGGACCGGGGTTATTCGCCGATATCCTCGTTCCATAGCGCCGGCGACTCCTGGATGAAGCCCGCCATCAACGCGATGCACTCGGGTGCCTGGAGCACTTCCACCTCGACGCCGCGGGCACGCAGCAACGCCTCCTCGCCAAGGAAGGTGCGGTTCTCGCCGATCACCACCCTGGGGATGCCGTAGAGCAGTATCGCCCCGCTGCACATCGGACAGGGCGAGAGCGTGGTGTAGAGGGTGCTCTCGCGATAGATCGACGCCGGCTGGCGCCCGGCATTGTCGAGCGCATCCATCTCGCCGTGCAGCACCGCGCTGCCCAGCTGTACCCGCCGGTTGCGTCCCCGGCCGATGATCACGCCCTGGTGTACCAGCACCGAGCCGATGGGAATACCGCCCTCGACGAGCCCCTGGCGGGCCTCCTCCAGGGCGGCCCGCATGTAGGTATCCATGCTCCGATTTCCTGTCGTGTCAGTTTCCTTCAGAATACGCCGCCCGATACGCCTCGCGCCACCGGCACCAGGCCTCGCCGCCCGTCGTCATCGAGCGGGGGCGATACCTGGCGCCCGAGCCCCATTACGGCCACCCTGGCTAGGGACGAGCGTGAACAGGAGACAAGCTTGCCATGGAGCCCGAAGACATGACCGACCGCACGCCTCCCATCCTGGTCTTTGCCGGCAGCGCCCGGGAAGACTCCTTCAACAAGCAGCTGGCCCGCTTGGCCGCCGACCGCATCGAGGCGCTGGGCGGCGAGCCCACCTTCATCGACCTGCGCGATTACCCGATGCCGCTCTACGACGGCGACCTGGAGGCCGAGAGCGGCCTGCCCGAGAACGCCCTGGCGCTGCGCCGGCTGCTGGCCGAGCACCAGGGGCTGCTGATCGCCTCGCCGGAGTACAACGGCTTCATCACCCCGCTGCTCAAGAACACCATCGACTGGCTCACCCGCCCCCATGAAGGCGACAGCGGGCTCAAACTGTTCCAGGGCCGGATCGCCGCGGTGGTCTCCGCCTCCCCCGGCGGGCTCGGTGGCATCCGCAGCCTGGCGCTGATCCGCCAGTTGCTGAGCAATATCGGCGTGACGGTGCTGCCGGACCAGCTCGCCGTGGCCAAGGCCAAGGAAGCCTTCGATGACGACGGCAGCCTGGCCAACGACGGCCAGCAGCAGAAGCTGGATGCCATCTGCGGCCGGCTGATCGCGACGCTGGACAGGCTCGGAGGCTAAGGCCCGCGACCTTCCGCAGGGTGAACCATACTGACAGCGGAGCAAGGCAAGTGGAGACCCCGGCATGGCGCAGGACGCACTCGATGGCCCGTTTCGTCATCGCTACCTGTCCCACGAGGCGTTGACGCGACAGCTCGAGGAGTGGGCGCAGAGCTACCCGCAACTGGTCCACCTGGAGAGCATCGGCACCACGCCTGAGGGACGCGACATCTGGGTGCTGACCATCGGCCCGGAGCCGGAGCGCTGGCGCCCCGGCGTCTGGGTGGATGGCAACATGCACGGGACCGAACTGGCCGGGTCCAGTGTCGCCCTGGCCGTGGCCGAGGCAGCCCTGGCGCTGCACCTCGCGCCCGAGCGCCTGCCCGGCGGTTGGCCCGAACACCAGCGCCAGTTCCTCCGCGAGGTGCTGTTCTACGTCTGCCCGCGGATCTCGCCGGACGGCGCCGAGCAGGTGCTCCGGCAGGGTGGCTTCGTGCGCTCCGCCCCGAGGCGACTGCCCGGCAATCCCGTGGCCCCCCACTGGCGCGCCCGCGACCTGGACGGCGACGGCCGCTGCCGCTACCTGCGCCGCCACGACGAGGCCGGCGACTTCGTCGAGTCGCCCGACCACCCCGGCCTGATGCTGCCGCGCCGGGTGGAGGATCCGCCCCCCTACTGGCGACTCTATCCCGAGGGCGTGATCGAGCCCTGGGATGGCGTGACGATTCCCGAGCCCGACGCGCTGCGCGATACGCCGGACTTCAACCGCGACTTCCCGTGGGGCTGGCGGCCGGAACCCGACCAACTCGGTGCCGGCCACTACCCCGGCGCCGAACCCGAGCCCCGTGCCGTCATCGATTTCGCCCTCGCCCACCCGAACCTCTACGCCTGGCTGAACCTGCACACCTTCGGCGGCGTGTTCATCCGACCGCTCGCCGATGCCCATGACAATTGCATGGACCAGCACGACCTCGCGCTCTACCGGCAACTGGCCGCCTGGGGGCAGTCGCTGGTCGGCTACCCCACCGTCAGCGGCTTCGAGGAGTTCACCTACGAGCCGGACACCCCGCTGCACGGCGACCTCACCGACTTCGCCTACCATCAACGGGGCTGCGTGGCACAGGTCTGCGAGCTCTGGGACCTCTTCCACCGGCTCGGCCGCCCCCGGCCCGAGCGCTTCATCGACCACTACACGGCCTTCGACCGCGACGAGATGGAGCGGCTGGCCGAGTGGGACCGCATCAACAACCGGCAACGCCTGTTCCACGCCTGGCAGCCCCTGGAGCATTCCCAGCTCGGCCCGGTGGAGGTGGGCGGGCTGGATGCCTGCATCGGCATCTGGAACCCACCGCCGGAGATCCTGCCAGCGATCTGCGACAGTCTCACCGTCTACTGGCTGCAGGTCGCCTCCCTCATGCCGCGGCTGGCGATCGCGGCCGTGCGCTGCACGCCGCTGGGCGACGGCTACCGGGAGCTCGAGGTGACGGTCGCCAACCACGGCTACCTGCCCAGTCACGGGGTACAGGCCGCCCGCGAACGGCCCTGGAATGGCGGCGTGGAGGCCAGGGCCAGCGCCTCGGGTTGCCGGCTGCATGACCCCGGCCTGGCCCGCCAGGTGCTGGGGCACCTGGACGGCTGGGGGCGCGGGCTGGGCGACACCGCCCATATGCCCTGGTTCCAGCGCTCGCGCGGCAACAGCCACCAGGCGCGGGCGCGCTGGGTGATCGAGGGCGAAGGCGAGGTGCGGGTGGAGGTCCATAGCCCTCGGTTGGGTGAGGTGACCCGCACGATCGCGATCCCGGGGAAGTCCGGTGCCCCGGGCCCCTGCTGAGCGGCCGCGACGCCTCCGCCCATGCGGCGGGTGATGCCCCCAACGGGAGGAGCATACGATGGACATAGCACTGAAGGACGTCACCCGCGAGAACTTCGAGGCCGTCATCGCGCTGGAGGTGGCGACATCGCAGCGTGACTATGTCGCCGACAATCTGTACTCCATTGCCGAATCGAGCTTCCATCCGACCTATCGGCCTCGCGCCATCTATTGCGATGGGGAAGTGGTCGGCTTTCTCATGTACGAATCCTTCGACCACGACGACCGGCCGCCTGCCTACAACATCTTCCGTCTCATGGTCGACCGACACCATCAGGGAAGAGGCATCGGGCACAGGGCCATGCAGTGCGTGCTGGACGAGATCAGGGCACAGGGCCCCTTCGAACGGATCGCGATCTGCTATGTGCCCACCAACCAGATCGCCCGGGACTTCTACGCCAGCCTCGGCTTCGAGGAGACGGGGCTCAGCGAGGAGACCGGCGAGGTCATCGCCGAGATCCGCGGGTGACGAGGGGGCGCATCCTGAACGCCCGGTGACGAGGCCTCGAACAGGGCCCTTATCTCGGCGTTGTCATTGTCTGTCTCATTGAACAGCACCGCTTCCGGCCTCGGCTCGTGCTTGCGTTCCAGCTCCTGGAGGTTCCAGTAATTGGCCACCAGGGCGGTCAGGTGCTTCACTGACAGGGGCCCCCTTGACCAGCCGCGCCGCGCGACTTTCCTCCAGGGTGTTCATATGCCGCCCGATGCTAGGTTGGCCGCGACCCTTGACCTTCAGGAGACACCATGGAATCACCGATCGTCATCACGGGCATGGGCATGATCAGTCCCCTCGGATGCGGCGTCAAGACAGCATGGCACCGCCTGCTCGAGGGGCATTCGGGCATCGGCCCGATCACGCGCTTCGACACCGGCGACCTGCCGATCAAGATCGCGGGGCTGGTCCCCACGATCGGCGACGACACCGAGGCCGGCTTCGACCTCGACCGGGTCGCCGACAGCAAGGAGCGCCGCAAGCTGGAGCTGTTCAGCCTCTACGCCCTGGCCGCCGCCCAGCAGGCGCTGACCCAGGCCGGCTGGTTCCCCGAGGACGAGGCCGGACAGCAGGCCACTGCGACCATCGTGGGCACGGGAATCGGCGGCCTTCCCACCATCACCCAGGCGCAGGACACCCTGGTGCAGCGCGGCTACCGGCGCCTCTCCCCCTTCACCGTGCCGGCCTTCCTGGCCAACATGGCGGCGGGCAACCTCTCCATCCGGTACGGCTTCCGGGGGCCGCTGGGCTGCCCGGTCACGGCGTGCGCGGCGGGCCTCCAGGCCATCGGCGACGGCATGCGCCTGTTGCGCAGCGGCGAGGCCGATGTCGCCCTGGTGGGCGGCGCCGAGGCTTGTGTCGACCCGCTCTCGCTGGCCGGCTTCCATGCGCTGAAGGCACTCTCCACCGAACGGGATGAGCCCACCCGCGCCTCGCGGCCCTTCGATCGGGCACGCAACGGCTTCGTGATCGGCGAGGGCGCGGGTCTGCTGGTGATCGAGACCCTGGCCCACGCCGAGGCGCGTGGTGCAACGCCGCTCGCGATCCTCAGCGGGTACGGCACCAGCGCCGACGCCTACCACATCACCGCCGGACCGGAAGACGGTGCCGGCGCCGCCGCGGCCATCCGCGCCGCCCTGCGCATGGCGCAGCTGTCGCCCGAGGAGATCGGCTACATCAATGCCCATGCCACCTCGACGCCGGTGGGCGATCGCGCCGAGGTCGCCTCGCTCCGGAGCGTGTTCGGAGACAGGCTCGCGGGTATCCCGATCTCCTCCACCAAGTCGGCCACCGGCCATCTGCTGGGTGCCGCCGGCGGGATCGAGAGCCTCTTCTCGGGCCTGGCGGTGATGCATGATCGCCTCCCCCCGACCCTGAACCTGGAAAACGCCGACGACGACATGCAGGACCTGGACTTCGTGCCCGGGACCGCGCGCGACCAGGTCACCCGGCACGTCCTGTGCAACGGCTTCGGCTTCGGCGGGGTGAACGCCGCCCTGATCGTCAGCAAGCTATAGGGCCGCCCCGGGAAGGGCGGCCCCGGTCACGGGAGCCGCCCTTCCCGGGCGAGCCGCCATCGCACCCAGCGTCGGTAGGCCCACGCCAGTACCTGCTTGAGGCCCGGCAAGCCGATCACCCAGGCCAAGGGCCGGAGTCGGGGCACCCGTCGCATCAGCAGGATGTAGGCATCGATGCCCTGCACGACCCGTCCCCGATGGTCTTCCACGTGGAGCGACAGCAGCGCCTCGCTGGGGTCGACCCCGGCGGCCCGCAGGGTAGCCTCGTTGGCGGTGACGTCGACCCACTCCACCGAGCGTGCCGCGTCACCGGCCCAACGCTCGTAGCGCGCCCGATCCCGTCGGCAGATGGGACAGACGGCGTCGTAGTAGACCTTGAGGCGAGGCCAGTCATATTGGGATCCGGTAGCGCTCACGGTCTAGACCTTCCAGGGCAGCGGCGGCGGCATGAGCCGCTCGCCAGCGAACCGTGGAATCTTGCCGAAGCGCTCGCGGCCCGCCTCCCAGTCGCGCTGCGCCTCGGCGATCTCCGCCTTGCTGTGGCCGACGAAGTTCCACCAGATCAGGATCTCCTCGTCCAGCGGTTCGCCACCGATCAGGATGATCCGCCCCCCCGCGGGCAGTGCCAGCTCGACGCCGGTGCGGCCACGTCCCAGGTAGGCCAGCTCGTTGGGCGCGAAGCGGTCGCCCTCGATCTCGAGTTCGCCCTCGAGGGGCAACAGGCCATACTCGAACGCCTCATCCAGCGGCAGTTGCAGGGTGGATGCCTCCCGGCCGGTCAGTTCCAGGCCCACCAGCGGCGAGAAGGCGAGCGTCGGGGCCCGCCGGCCGGCGAACTCGCCGGTGAGCAGGGTCAGCTCGACCCCCTTTTCCTGCCAACGGGGCAGTGTCGGGTAGTGGTCGAAGCGTGGATCGGTGTGGCGGTCGGCCGCCGGCAGGGCGATCCACAGCTGGGCCGCATGCAGTTGGGTCTCGCCGGGCACCGACTCCTCGGTATGACTGATGCCCCGCCCCGCCGTCATCAGGTTGACCTGACCGGGACGGATCACCTGCTCATGGCCGAGGCTGTCACGATGCAGCACCTCCCCCTCGATCATCCAGGTGAAGGTCTGCAGGCCGATATGAGGGTGGGGACCTACGCGCAGCCCCGAGGTATCGCCCTTGAAGACCGCGGGGCCGGCATGGTCGAGGAAGCACCAGGCGCCCACCAGACGGCGCTGCCGCGAGGGCAGCAGCCGATTGACAGGAATGCCGCCGACGTCGGCGGTACGCGGCGCGACATGCTGCACCTGGCGCTTGCCATCGATGACCGGGCAGTCCCTGGAGGAGGCCAGGTCGCGATCGTTGATGAGGGTGCTCATGGGGGCACTCCTTCTCCGGTGAGTCGAGGGGAACGACTTGAGCGTAGCCGAGGCCGGCGGTACCGGCCTACTCTCCCGCCCCAGGCAGCGGGTCAGGGCTCCCAGAGGTGGCGATGCCGTTCCCACCACGCCAGGGCGATGGCCCGGTTCTCGTGGTTGGCCCCCTCGGTCAGGACGGTGCCCCGTCGAAGGATGTCGCCGCCGAGCCCACGACACGGCAAGGCGACGCCTGGATCGGACACCGGAAGCGATGCCGCCGCCCAGAAATATGGATATCGTGGGGCAATCGGGAACGACTCGACACCCATCATCGTGGCCGGCAAAGAGAGATCATCATGCCACTCAGACCGCAACAGCTCTGGCGCAGCCGCCTCAAGAATGGCCTGCAGACCCTGCTGATCATGGCCAGCCTGGCACTGGTCATGTCCGTGCCGGGCTACTTCCTCGCCGGTACCGCCGGCGTGATCATGGGCTTCGTGGCGGTGATGGTGGCCGTATATCTCAGCAGCTGGATGCCGGCGCGGATGATCCTGGCCAGCGCCAACGCCGGCCTGCTGCGCCGTCATCATGCCCCGCAACTCTACCGAGTCCTCGATGTCCTCTATCTACGCGCCGGACTGGAGATGGCGCCCCAGCTCTACTACTCCCCGACGCGCGACCTCAACGCCTTCGCCGTCGGCACCCGCCGCGACGGCGGCATCGCCATCACCGACGGCCTGCTCAGGACGCTCGACCTGCGCCAGCTGGCCGGCGTGCTCGCCCACGAGGTGAGCCATCTGCAACACGACGACACCCGGGTGATGTCGCTGGCGGCCGCCATGACCCGCCTCACCCTCTGGATCACGACCGTGGTGCAGGTCAGCCTGCTGCTGATGCTGCCGCTGGTCATGGCGGGGGAGCTGGCCTTCCCCTGGCTGCCGCTGCTGCTGGTGGCACTGGCCCCGACCCTCAGCACCCTGCTCCAGCTCGCGCTCTCGCGCAACCGCGAATACACCGCCGACCTGGAAGCTGCCGCCCTCACCGGCGACCCTCACGGCCTCGCCTCGGCCCTGGACATCCTGGAGCGCTACCACGGCAGTTGGCTGACGGCGATATACGGCCGCAACAACCCCGCCTGGCTCGACTGGCTACGCACCCACCCGCCGACCAGCGAGCGCATCCGCCGGCTGCTGGAAATCGGGGAGCACCCGCGCCTGCCCCATCCGATCATCCAGCTTCCCGCCGATGAACAGCCGATCATCAACGAGCGCCCCGGCCCGATGGGTGGGCGCTACTGGATATGGCGACGGTGATGCGACCTGGGATGGCAACGCCGGGGCGATGGGGTGAAGCCGATTCGGAAGCAACAGGCGTGCCCTATTGCGCCGCTCCGCTATACGGCTTGTAGAAGACGAACTCGCCGACCTCGACCGTCTTGAGGTACTCCGCGGCCCAGGAGGGCCATATTTCCCGCTGATGGAAGTAGAGTGCCCCAGCGGTGCGGTCCGGCAGCTGCTGGTTCAGGGCCTGTCGGGCGACTTCCCTGGCGATCTCGTAGCGGTCCTCCTCCACCACGTGATCCGGACGGCCATCGCACCACCACGAGAACTGACAGGCCCCCTGCTCGGACCCCTGAGTGACGACCTCGCAGATCGTATCGGGAAAGCCCTCGTGGCCCAGCCGATTCATGACGACATTGGCGACGGCCTCCATGTCGGCGGTCTCCTCTCCCTTGGCCTCCCAGTAGATGGTGCGTGACAGGCAGGTGATCGCCTCGTCCAGAGGGGCATCACCCGTCGGATCGACCGCCTGCACCTCGGGCCTCGTGATGGCCTCGGCGGGGGGAGGCGCCACCTCGTCGCCCTCCGGCGAGGCGGCCTGCTCGAGCTCTTCCGCCTTGCTCGTGGCGGCTTCCGCGCGCTCTTCCCGTATCCCCTCCCGGGCCACCACGGCTCCCTGGGCCACGAGCAGGATCACGGCAATGCAGGCCACTCCCCATCTCCGGCGCATTGGCAGCACCTCTCGGATGAACCGGCCCCCACACGTCACGTCCGACGGGCCTGAATCGCCACGTACACAAGAGAACCGGCCGTACCTCTCGGGGCAACGGCCGGTCATCTCATGGCGGCTTCATCTTCCTTGATACGATGCTCTTTCAGTCTAGTGTGGGACCCTGCAAACCGCTCGCACCGGCGCGGCATGATGGTGGCTTCATCCTGCCGGCCTCAACACCCGGTCCAACGCCTCCGCCAGCACCGGTGCCATGGCGATGGCATTGCTCTCGTGGGCGATGCAGTCGGTGCTCCAGATCTGTCCGACGCCGGCGGCCCGGATCACGGCCAGGGCATCGCCGGCGAACAGCGCGTGGGTGATGGCCACATCGACGGAGGCGGCACCGGCGGCCAGCACTTGCTCGGCGGCGCGGGCAATGGTGTGGCCGGAGCTCGCCACGTCGTCCATCAGCACTACCCGGCGACCGGCCAGGTCCAGGTCGGGGAGTCGGATCTCCACATCCCGGTCACCGTGACGCACCTTGCGGCAGACGCCATGGTCGAAGCCGGTCGCCTCGGCGGCACTCCGCACCCACTGCAGCGCCTCCTCGTCGGGGCCCAGCAACAGCGCCTCGCGGCGTTTGCCGGCGACCAGCTCGGCCAGGCGCAGCGCCCCGGAAAGCGCGATGGCGTGCTCGATGGGGATCGCCTGGTCGAGGCGGTCGATGCGGTGCAGATGCGGGTCCACGGTGATCACGGCGTCGAACAGCGCGGCCAGGAAGCTACCGACGATTCCCTGGCTGACGACCTCGCCGGGATGGAAGGCGATATCCTGGCGCATGTAGGCCAGGTACGGCGCCACCAGCACCAGGCGGTGCACACCACCCTGGCACCGGGCATGGCGGGCGAGCAGCAGCAGCTCGATCAGCTTGTCGTTGGGGCGGTCGAGGCTGCGGTAGATCACCAGGGTGTCGGGAAAGGTGCCGGCCTCGGCGAAGGGCAGCGTGAGCTTGAGTTCCTCGTCGGGGAAGCGATGGCGATCGACAGCATGGGCCTCCAGGCCCGCCGCCTCGGCGAGGCGGCGGGCGGGCGCCGCCTCGTCCTGGAAATGGAGCAGGGCAGTCATCATCAGAACTCCACGTTCAAGCGGGTGATCTCGTCGTGCCGGCCGATGGTGATGCCATTGTCGCGTTCGCTGGACTGGTGGGCGAAGGCCAGTTCGTTGCGGAAGGCTGCATAGACCCGATAGAGCGGCTGGCCGGCTTGCACGTCGTCACCGATGCGCGCGAAGACGTCGACGCCGGCGCCGGCGGCCTTGGGGGCGCCGGCCAGGCGGGCGATACGCGCCAGCTTGAGGTTGTCGATGGCAGTGACGACCCCGTCCGCGGCAGCGACGACCTCGAAGCTCTTGGACGCCAGCGGAGGAGCGTCCGGGTCGAAGGGCTTCTCGCCCTGGGCCCGGATGATCGCCTGCATCTTCTCCAGGGCCCGGCCGGAATCGAGTATGTCCCGGGCGATGCCGAAGCCGTCGCCACCCCGCACGTCGGGGTCGAACTCCAGCATCCGGCCGGCCAGTCGCAGCGACTTCTGCCGCAGGTCCATGGGCGCCTCGGGGTGGTTGGTGAGCACTCGCATCACGTCGCGGGCCTCCAGTACCGGGCCGATGCCGCGGCCGACGGGCTGGCTGCCATCAGTGATCACCACGTCCAGGGTCAGCCCCATGCACTTGGCGACGAACTCGAACAGCTTGCGCAGCTGGCGCGCCTCGGGCATCGAGCGCACCTTGGCGTTGGGCCCCACGGGAATGTCGAGCAGCAGGTGGCTGGAGCCGGCGGCCGCCTTCTTCGAGAGGATCGAGGCGACCATCTGCCCGGGCGAGTCGATGGACAGGGGGCGCTCCACCGAGATCAGCACGTCATCGGCCGGCGAGAGCTGGCTGGTGCCGCCCCAGGCCAGGCAGCCACGGTGGGTACGCACGATATCGCCCAGGTCGTCGAAGGGCAGGTCGACGTTGGCCAGCACCTCCATGGTGTCGGCGGTGCCCGAGGGCGAGGTGATGGCCCGCGACGAGGTCTTGGGACAGAGCAGGCCGTGGGCGGCGACGATGGGCACCACCAGCATCGAGGTGCGGTTGCCGGGAATGCCGCCGATGCAGTGCTTGTCGACCACCGGGTGCTCGTGCCAGTCGAGCCGGCGACCCACACGGCCCATGGCATCGCTGAGGTAGAACACCTCCTCGCGATCCAGCTCGCCGCGGTCGCAGGCGACCACGAAGGCGGTCAGCTCGATCTTGGAGTAACGCAGCTCGGCGATGTCGCGGATGATGTCGCGGAAGTCATCGCGGGAGAGCCGCTCGCCGGCGATCTTGCGGTGCAGGGCGGGAATCGAGGTCGGTGGCTCGGCCTGGGAGACGCTGACCGGGTGGTCCTCCTCCACCCCCAACGAGGCATAGGCGTCCTCGGAGAGGCCGAGCTGGTCGCAGTCGACGATGGCGGCGTCGTCGACCACGTTGAGGCTCGCCAGGATACGCTGGCCATTGGCGCGGATCTCGACCTTGGAGAGTGCCTGGAAACCCTCGGCGCGATAGAGGTCGCACTCCCGGTGCAGGTAGGCCACGTGCTCGCGGTAGGTGTCGATGCCCACCCGCTTCAGCTTGAGTGGCGACAGGGTATCATCCAGGGCTTCGACAACGGGTCTCGTCTTCTTCATGGCGCCTTCCAGGCAGCGGGAGCCGGCACGCCAACCGGCCCCTGTCACGCGCGTGACGGGATGGCTCCATCCTAGCAGCGCCCCGGGTGGGCGTCATTTGACGAGAGACAGGCGACGCCTCCGCATGATCGGGACGCGGCCGTCAGAACTCCCGGCCGAGCAGGGCCTCGTTGAAGGGGTAGCGAGAGAGCTTCTCGACGCCGGTGTCGGTGATCAGCACCTCCTCCTCGAGCTTGACGCCGTCGGCGGCGCCCACCTCGCCGATATAGCTCTCCACCGAGACCACCATGCCGGGCTCGAGGATGCCGTCCCTGGAGAAGCGGTCGAAGTCCATGTGGTGGGCCACCAGCGGCGTCTCGCCGTGCATGCCCACCCCGTGGATGATCGAGGGGTAGCGGCGGTCCAGGAAGCGCTCGGGGATCTTCCAGGCCTGCTCGGCGATCTCGCGGTAGCTGATGCCGGGCTCGAGGATGCCCATGTTGTGGTGCACCTGGTCATACGCCATGCGGTAGAGCTCGCGCTGGTAGGCGCTGGGCCGGCCGGGGCCGACGTGGAAGGTGCGCGAGAAGTCGGAGTAGTAGCCGTGGCAGCCGATGGTATCGGTGTCCAGGGCGATCAGCTCGCCGGGGCGGATCTTGCGGTCGCTGGCCTCGTGGAACCAGGGGTTGGTGCGCGGCCCGGAGTTGAGCAGGCGGGTCTCGATGAACTCGCCGCCACCACGGATCACCTCGCCGTACATGATGGCGAACAGCTCGTTCTCGGTGACGCCGGGCTTGATAGCGGCCTCCACCTCGGCCACCGAGGCTTCGCTCGCGGCCATCGACTGGGCCAGGCAGGCGATCTCCTCGGGGGTCTTGATGCGCCGGCAGTGCAGGGTATCCTGCATGCAGTCGGTGACATCCAGGCCCTGGGCCTCCAGCGAGCGCGCCAGGTTGAGCGCACAGCGGTCCAGGCCGACCTTCCGGTTGCCACGGCCGTGCGCCTCCACCAGCTCGGCGATCTCCACGCCGAAGGGGTCGGAGGAGAGGTTGTCGCGCTGGTTCACCGCCGACCACACCACCTTGGAGGTGCGCGACTCGTCGATGGTCTCCAGCCAGGTGGAGACATGGGCGCTGCCCGGATACTCGAAGAGGATGATCGGGCCTTCGAGCGGCACATAGAGATAGCGCGTGGAGTTGCGCAAGAAGTAGCCGAACATGTTGCGCGAGCCGGTGGCGTAGCGCTGGTTGTTGGGGTCGAACAGCACCAGGGCGGCGTAGCCCTGCTCGGCCATCATGGCACGCAGGCGCGCCAGGCGCCCGGCGCGCAGCTGCCTGGGATCGAAGGCGGTGGGGATGCTGTCGCCGTTGGCCATCGGGGCCGAAGGCACGACCGGAATCCGGTCCGGTTCGCTGTCGGTCAGTTTCTCTGACTCTACGATGCTCATGGGGGTCTCTCGCTGTGTCGTCAGGGGGACGGCCACCCGGGAACGGCGGCCATCGCTATCGGCTCGGACTGCTGGCTCAGTCGGCCAGGCTGTCGCTGCGGCTCATGCCTTCCTCGAGGAGCCGCTCGTGGATCGGCGCCATGCGGCCGAAGATGCGCCGGGCGCGCTCGGGGCGGCCGATGAAGCCGGGCTCCTTGGCGTAGGCGAAGATCACCGTGTGGCGCTCGCGGTCGCCCTCCACCGGGGTGACCCGGTGCAGCGAGTAGCGGCCGAAGAACACCTGCAGGTCACCGGGCGCCAGGTCCAGTGACTTGAGACGCGAGCGGTCGCCGTCGAGCACCTTCTCGACCGCTTCGAAGTTCTCGCCCTCGGGGCTGCGGATGCCCGGGGCATACTCGAAGCGCCCACCGCCGAGGGAGCGGCGGGTCATCATGGTGACGATGAACTCGTTGGTGTCGTAGTGCCAGGGGTGCTGGCAACCCTCGCGCAATACGTTGACCACCAGGTCGGCCAGCGGGTCGGCGTACTGGTGGATCTCCTCCATGCCCACCACGGCGCCGATGAAGCGCTGGAACCCGGAGTGCCGGTAGACCTGGCGGATGATGGTGTCGGCCCCGATGCAGTCGCCAGCGACGAAGCCGTTGGTACGATCGTCGAAGCGGTTGACCGGATGGGTCGCCGGCAGCGAGGGGTCGCCGGCACTGTTGTAGGGGTTGGTCTCGGTCTGGTTGTAGTGCGCCTCCGGCGAGAGTCGCTCGGTCTCGCGCTCCAGCCGCGCCAGGGCCTCGTCGGGCACGAAGCGCTCGAGAACCACGCAGCCGTCCTCGGCGAGCTGGCGGCGGCAGGTCTCGATCAGTCGACGGCCGGCAGCACTGTCCAGGTCATCGATGGGATAACGGGCCAGATCGATCAGGCCCTCGAGGGAAGCGGTCTCCGGTACCGTGGCATTGGCATCCATGGGGGTCGTGCTCCTGCCGTGTTGCGGGTAGTGCTGGACAGGATAGTGACGCCAGTTTAATAATGAAAATGAATGGTTGAGATATCACTCATTGCAAAGGCTCATTGATCATGGACACCGACCTGCTGCGCGCCTTCGTCACCGTGGCCGAGTGCCAGGGATTCAGCGCCGCCGGCAAGGTGCTGCACCGCACCCAGTCGGCGGTCAGCCTGCAGATCAAGCGGCTCGAGGACCTGATGGGCAAGGCGCTGTTCGAACGCACCAGCCGCAGCGTGCTGTTGACCGCCCCGGGAGAACGGCTGCTGCCCTATGCCCGCCACATGCTGAAGCTCGAGGACGAGGCCAGGGCGGCGCTGGGCGAGCTGCAGCGCGGCGAGTTGATCCGCTTCGGCACCTCCGAGGAGCAGGCCGGAGCCTATCTTCCTGAGCTGCTGCCACGGTATGCCGAGCGTTTCCCCGGCACTCGCCTCGAGGTGAGCTGCGACATCAGCGCCTCGCTGGTACAGTCCTTTCAGGAGGGGCTGCTGGACATGGTGCTGTCGATCCGCCATGCGCCGACCCAGTCGGGCCACCTGCTGGGCTGGGAGCCGATGGTCTGGGTGGTGGCCGAGGATCACCGGCCGGCGGAGTGGGATATCCTGCCACTGGCCCTCAACCCCGAGGGTTGCATCTTCCGCGCCCATGCGCTCTCGGCCCTGGGACGCGAGGAGCGGCGCTGGGAGCTGCGTTACGTCAGCCAGTCACCCACCGGCATCAACCTGCCGGTGCAGGCGGGGCTGGCCGTGACGGTCAAGACACCGCGCAGCGTACCGGAAGGGTGTCGAGTGGTGGGCGAGAAGGAGGGGCTGCCACCCCTCGGCCAGGTGGAGATCGAGCTGCATTGCCGGCCCGGCCACACCAGCGAGGCACTGACGGCCTTCCGTCAGGAGCTCGAGCGCCTCGTCACCCACAACGACACGGTGGCGGCACCCGAGCCGGTCGTCCCCATGAGCTGATGCCGACAGACGATGGCGGCTCAGACCTTCTTGACGAACTCGGACTTCAGTTTCATGGGGCCGATGCCGTCGACCTTGCAGTCGATGTCGTGGTCGCCCGCAACCAGGCGGATGTGCTTCACCTTGGTGCCGACCTTGACGACCGAGGAGGTCCCCTTGACCTTGAGGTCCTTGATCACGGTGACGGTGTCGCCGTCGCTCAGGACATTGCCGTTGGCATCGCGCACCAGCGCCTCCTCCTCGACGGCTCCACCGCCCGCCTCCCGCGACCACTCGTGGCCACATTCCGGGCAGACGAACTGGATGCCATCATCGTAGGTGAACTCGGAGCCGCAGGCCGGGCAGTGGGGAAGGTCGCTCATGGAGGGTGTCCTGATGCAGGCGGTTGGAAAGCCGCAAAGCCTACACCGTCGCCCGAGGCGGTGCCAGGCGTCCCTTTCGGCGTTAGGCTCCAGGAGAGCAGGCACCATCGACAGGAGGCAACATGAAATTCGCGATCATGGGCAGCGGTGGCGTGGGGGGCTATTTCGGCGCACGCCTGGCCGCGGCCGGCGAGGAGGTCACCTTCATTGCCCGGGGCGAACACCTGGCGGCCATCCGCCGCGACGGGCTGAAGGTCTCGAGCATCAAGGGCGATGTCACCATCGCACCGGCCAGCGCCACCGATGACCCCGCCACGGTGGGCGTGGTGGACTGCGTGCTGGTGGCGGTGAAGGCGTGGCAGGTGCACGAGGCGGCCGAGGCGATCCGCCCCATGATCGGCCCCGGGACCGTCGTGGTACCGCTGGAGAACGGCGTGGAAGCCGCCGACACCCTGTCCGCGGTACTGGGCAGCCGCCCGGTCATCGACGGTCTGTGCGGCATCCTCGCCTGGCGCGAGGGCCCCGGGCATATCCGCCATGCCGGGGTCGACCCCTTCGTGCGCTTCGGCGAACGCGACAACCGGGCGGGCGAGCGAACGCACTGCCCGACTCAAGGCCGCCTTCGACAGGGCCGACGGGGTGACCGCCGAGATCCCCGACAATATCCAGACGGGGGTGTGGAGCAAGTTCCTGTTCATCTGTGCCATGAGCGGCATCGGCAGCATCACCCGGGCGCCCATCGGGGAGACCCGCACCCTGCCCGAGACCCGCGCCCTGATCGAGCAGATCCTGGCCGAGATCGAGGCGGTAGCCAGGGCTCGCGGCGTGGCGCTGCCGCGTGATGCCGTGGCCCGGGCCATGAAGTTCATCGACGCCCTGCCCCCCGAGAGCACCGCCTCCATGCAGCGCGACATCATGGCGGGCCGCCCCTCGGAACTGGAGTCGCAGAACGGCGCCGTGGTACGACTGGGGCAGCAGTACGGCGTGTCCACCCCGGTCAATGCGGTGATCCACGCCGCCTTGCTGCCCCAGGAGAAGGCGGCTCGCGAAGCGGTATCGGGACAGCCTGGGCCCACCGGACATCAGCCGCGCTGATAGGTCCCCACCAGGCGGTTCATGCCCAGCAGGTGGGGCTCGACCCGCTCGAGCAGCTCGGCCAGCGACAACCCTGGCGGCAGGTCGGTGGCCTTGTCCAGCGCCAGCACCCAGAAGTAGTACTGGTGCAGGCCGTGGCCATCCGGGGGCATGGGGCCTCCATAGCCGGACTTGCCGAAGTCGTTCAGGCCGCCGGTGCCGGCCGTGGAGCCCTCCTCCAGCGACGTGGTCGAGGCCGGCAGGTTGTACAGCACCCAGTGCGCGAAGCCGTAGCTGCCGTTCTGTACCAACGGGGCGTCCGGATCATGGCAGATCACCGCGAAACCCTGGGTACCCTCCGGCGCATCGCGCCAGGCCAGCGCCGGCGAGACATCCTCGCCCTCGCCGGTGTGTTTCACCGGAATCGCCCCCCGTTCCGCGAAGGCGGGGCTTTCCACTTGCATGGTCGAGAGTGCAAAGGCCATGATGATCAACCTCCTCGCGTACCTAGGTCGGTGGAACCGTGCCGCTAGCGTCGGAGAAAGACGATAGACTGTCAATCATGAAACACCTGCTGATCGTGGCCCACGCGCCCTCCCCCAATACGCTCAAGCTCCGTGAGGCCGCCGAGCGCGGCGCCCGGCATCCGGACATCGAGGCCGTGGAGGTGGTGGTCAAGGCGCCGCTCGACGCCGGCCCCGACGATATCCGCGCCTGCGACGCCATCCTGCTCGGCACCACCGAGAACCTCGGCTACATGAGCGGCGCTCTGAAGGACTTCTTCGACCGCAGCTACTACCCGGTGCTGGAGGAGAAGCAGGGGCTGCCCTGCGCGCTCTACATCCGCGCCGGCCGCGACGGCACCGGCACCCGCCGGGCGGTGGAGAGCATCGTCACCGGGCTGCGCTGGCGCTGGGTGCAGGAACCGCTCACCCTGCGCGGCGAGTGGCAGGAGGGATTTACCGACCAGGTCGAGGAGCTCGGCCTGTACCTCGCCGCCGGGCTCGACAGCGGGATTTTGTGAGGCACTTGCCTGACGACAAGTCAACCCTACGCCTGGCAAACATCATCCGGTTACGGCACCCGGGGATGCTATACCTCTCAAGACCCCCTATGCCGTCGCGTTCAGGCAAAGCAACAACAGCAAGCCATGCCCGTCTCGGTCCCGGTGTGAAGCGTTCTTCCTGGCTGCCGCCCAGCGTCCTGCTCGATACTGACAACGCGTCTGGCCGGCTCACTCGCAGCGAGGTGAGTCATGAAACGGGTTACCGCACTACTGACCGGCTGCCTGGGCAGCCTGCTGCTCATGAGCACGCCAGCGACGATGGCGCAGGAGCCCATGATCATCGGCACGGCCAGCCGCGCCGGTGTCTATCACGTCGCTGGACGGGCCATCTGCCGGGTCGTGGACTTCCCCTGCGTCGCGGAGTCCAGCCCCGGCTCCAGCGCCAACCTGGACGCCATCCGCAAGGGCGAGCTTATGGTGGCACTGGCCCAGTCCGACATCCACTACTACGCCGTCAGCGGTACCGAGGCCTTTCGCGAGGCGGGACCGGCCCCGGACCTGCGTTCGATCTTCTCCCTGCATAGTGAACCCTTCACGCTGGTCGCGAGGCGCGACGCCGGCATCCGCGGCCTCGACGACCTGGCCGGCCGCTCGGTCAACATCGGCAACCCCGGCTCCGGACAGCGCGGGACCATGCTGCGGATCATGGATGCCCGGGGCTGGAGCCGCAGCAGCTTCCGCCAGGTCAACGACCTACCCGCCGAGCAACAGGCGATGGAACTGTGTCACGGTAACATCGATGCGATGGTCTACACGGTGGGCCACCCCAACGACTCGGTGGCTCAGGCGATCCGGTTGTGCAACGCCACCCTGGTGGACGTGGAAGGACCGGCCATCGACCTGCTGATCACCGCCTATCCCTTCTTCACCCGTGCCTGGATCCCTGGCGGACTCTACGCACCGGACCAGGCCGCTGTTCGCACCTTCGGTGTGCGCGCTACCCTGGTGACCTCTGCCAATACCGATCCGGACATCATCTATCGCCTGGTTTCAGGCATCTTCGACAATTTCCTGCGCTTCAAGGCCTACCACCCGGCCTTCGGCACCCTGACCCCGGAGTCGATGATCGAGGAGGGACTCAGCGCCCCCCTGCACGAGGGGGCGCTGCGCTACTACCGGGAACGGGGGTGGTTGGAGGAGGCCACCGTTGTCGCCACGGTACCGACCGACGAATGATGGTCCGCGGCTGAAGAGCGGCACCGTCCGGCTCGGGGGGCTATGCTTTTCTCAGGCCCCCTGCAGAGATACCCCATGCCGACCGACAGCTCTTCCGTCTCTTCATGTCTCGTCGGGGCGACTTGCCTCGCGGGCCTGCTGGCCGGACTGCTGATACCGGCAAGCACCTTCGCCGACGAGGATCGCATCATCATCGGCACGGCGAGCCCGGCCGGCGTCTACCACGTCACCGGGCGCACCCTCTGCCGGCTGCTCGAATCGCCCTGCACCGCCCAGACCAGCGACGGCTCCGCCGCCAACCTCCAGGCGGTACGCCAGGGCGAGGTGACCGTCGCCCTGGCCCAGTCGGACCTCCAGCATTATGCCGTATCGGGCATCGAAGGGTTCAGCGATGCCGGGCCCGACGACTCGCTGCGCTCAGTCTTCTCGGTGCATGGCGAACCCTTCACCCTGGTGGTCCGCCGCGACAGCGGGATCCGGGAGTTCGACGACCTGCGCCAGCGCGCCGTCAACGTCGGCAACCCCGGTTCGGGCCAGCGCGGTACCATGATGACGCTGCTCGAGGCCAAGGGCTGGACCCTCGATGACTTCAGCCTCGCCAACGACCTGCCCGCCGACCAGCAGTCGCTGGAGCTGTGCCACGGCAATATCGATGCCATGGTCTATACGGTGGGCCACCCCAATGATTCGATCGAGCAGGCGATCCGACTCTGCGATGCCGCCATCATCGACGTGAGGGGCGAGGCGATCGACCGGTTGGTGGAGGAGACTCCCTACTTCACCCGGGCCACGATTCCCCCCGGCGTCTACACCCCCGACCAGCCGGCCGTCGAGACCTTCGGCGTGCGCGCCACCCTGGTCGCCTCGGCGGCCACCGACGCGGAGATCGTCCATGCCATCGTCGCGGCGGTCTTCGACGATCTCGACCGCTTCAAGTCCTACCATCCGGCCTATGGCGAACTGACGGTCGAGTCGATGATCCAGGAAGGACTCTCGGCCCCGCTGCACGAGGGCGCCCTGCGATACTACCGGGAACGGGGCTGGATCGAGGCCGAGAACGCCCCGGGCGAGAATGCCCCTGGAGAGGAAACATCGGACGAGAGGGGTGATGAACACGAGGAGACCGCGGAAAGCGCAGCCTCTGACGAGCCGGATGACATGCACGATGACACCTGACCGGCGTCGCTGCCATGAGCAACAACGGCACCCCGCGGGGTGCCGTTGTCGTCTGGTGGGCCGGCCGTCACGAGTCGGCCGGCCACGCTACTTCAGCCGTTCGAAGATGGTGGCCACACCCTGGCCCATGCCGATGCACATGGTGGCCAGGCCCAGGGTGGTGTCGCGCTGCTGCATCACGTTGAGCAGGGTGGTGCAGATGCGCGCACCGGAGCAGCCCAACGGGTGACCCAGGGCGATGGCACCGCCATTGAGATTGACCTTGTCGTCCAGGGCGTCGAGGAACCCGAGGTCCTTGAGCACCGGGATCCCCTGGGCGGCGAAGGCCTCGTTGAGCTCCACGCTCTGGATGTCGTCGCTGGTCAGGCCCGCCGCCTTGAGCGCCTGCTTCGAGGCCGGCACCGGCCCGTAGCCCATGATCGAGGCGTCGCAACCGGCCACGCCGGTAGAGAGCACTCGGGCGATGGGGGTGAGGCCCAGCGCCTGGGCGCGTTCGTGGCTCATCACCGCCATGCCGGCGGCACCCACGGAGAGCGCCGAGGAAGTCCCGGCGGTGACGGTGCCGCCGCGCGGGTCGAAGACCGGCTTGAGCTCAGCCATCTTCTCGAGACTGGCATCGGCACGGATCACCTCGTCGCGGTCGACCCGCACCTTGAAGCCGCGCTGGTCGTGTCCCTCCACGCCGACGACCTCGTTGTCGAAGTAGCCCTTCTCCATGGCGGCCTGGGCGCGCTGGTGGGAACGCACACCGAAGGCGTCCTGCGCCTCGCGGGAGACGCCGTGCATCTTGCCCAGCAGTTCGGCGGTCAGGCCCATCATCATGGCGGCCTTGGCGGCATACTTGCTGGCAGCCGGATTGACGTCGACGCCGTGCGTCATGGGCACATGTTCCATGTGCTCGACGCCACCGATGACATAGAAGTCGCCCATGCCGGCCTTGATGTTGGCCGCGGCGATATGCAGCGCGGTCATCGAGGAACCGCACAGGCGGTTGACGGTCTGGGCCGGCACGCTGCGCGGGATGCCGGTCATGATCGCCGCGTTGCGGGCGATGTTCATCGACTGCTCGAGGGTCTGGTTGACGCAGCCCCAGATGACGTCGTCGACCTCGGCCGGGTCGAGCCCCGGGTTGCGCTCGAACAGCGCCTGCATCACCGCGGCGGACAGGTTCTCGGCGCGCACGTGGCGAAAGGCGCCGTTCTTGGCCTTGGCCATGGCGGTACGTACGCAATCGACCACCACGATGTCTCTCGGATTCAAACTCATCTTTCACTACTCCTGTTCGTGGTGGGTTCAGCCCTGGGCCCGATCTTGGATTTGGGAGGAATGGGAGGCATAGAAGCGCTCGCCGGCGTCGGCCATCGTGCGCAGCCCGTCGGTGGGGGCGTAGAGCGGCCCCAGTTCCTCGGCCAGGCCGTCGGCCAGCCTGACGAACTCGGCCACGCCCATGGCGTCGATATAGCGCAGCGCGCCGCCGCGGAACGGCGGGAAGCCGATGCCGTAGATCAGCGCCATGTCGGCCTCGGCCGGCGAGTCGACGATGCCGTCCTCGAGGCAGCGCACGGTCTCGAGGCAGAGCGGCACCATCAAGCGCGCGATGATCTCCTCGTCGCTGAATTCGCGGCGCTCCGTGGCCACGCTCTTGGCCAGATCGATGGCGGCCTCGTCGCTGACCTTCTTCGGCTTGCCCTTGCGGTCTTCCTCGTAGGCGTAGAAGCCCTTGGCGTTCTTCTGGCCCAGGCGCTCGTTCTCGACCATCACCTGGATCGCGGTCTTGCCCTCGCGAGCCATGCGCTCCGGGAAGCCTTCGGCCATCACCTCCTGAGCGTGGACGGCGGTGTCCATGCCCACCACGTCGAGCAGGTAGGCCGGGCCCATCGGCCAGCCGAACTTCTCCATCACCTTGTCGACGCGCTGGAAATCGGCGCCCTGCTCGACCAGCAGGCTGAAGCCGCCGAAGTAGGGGAACAGTACGCGGTTGACCAGGAACCCCGGGCAGTCGTTGACCACGATCGGCGTCTTGCCCATGGCGCGGGCGTAGGCCACGGTGGCCGCCACGGCGGCATCACTGGTCTTCTCGCCGCGGATGACCTCGACCAGCGGCATGCGATGCACCGGGTTGAAGAAGTGCATGCCGCAGAAGTTCTCGGGACGCTTGAGGTTGGCCGCCAGGCGATCGATGGAGATCGTCGAGGTGTTGGAGGTGAGGATGGTCTGCTCGCCGACCAGGCCTTCCACCTCGGTCAGCACCGCGTCCTTGACCCTGGGGTTCTCGACCACGGCCTCGACCACCAGGTCGACATGGCCGAAGTCGCCGTAGGAGAGTGTCGGGCGGATGTTGGAGAGCCTCTCGGCCATCTGCTCGGTGGTGAGCTTGCCCCGCTCGACCTGCTTGGCGAACAGCTTGCGGGCTTCCTTGAGGCCCAGCTCGAGGGCCTCGTCCTGGATATCCTTCATCAGGATCGGCGTGCCCTTGGAGGCACTCTGGTAGGCGATGCCGCCGCCCATGATGCCGGCACCGAGCACCGCGGCCTGCTTGACCGGCCGGGCCTGTTGCTCGTACTTGCCGCCCTTCTTCTTGACCACCTGGTCGTTGAGAAAGAGTCCCACCAGGTTGTAGCAGACGTCGGTCGCGGCCAGCTTGGCGAAGGCCTTGGCCTCGATCGCCTGGGCGCGACCGCGCTCCTCGCCGGCACCCTTCTGGATCACCTTGATCGCCTCGATGGGGGCGGGATAGTGGGGCCCCGCCTTGCCGGCCACGTAACCCTTGGCGGTCTCGAAGGCCATCATCTGCTCGATGGGCCCGAGCTTGAGCGGGCCGCTCTTCTCATCACGACGCGCCCGGTAGTCGAGCTCGCCGGCGTTGGCGCGGGCGAGGATGTCCAGTGCCGCCGCCTCCAGTGCCTCGCCCGGCACCACGGCATCCACGGCGCCCATCCTCAGCGCCTCGTCCGCCGTGTTCTCGCTGCCGCCGGCGATCCATTCGATGGCGTTGTCGGCGCCGATCAGGCGCGGCAGCCGCACGCAACCGCCCCAGCCCGGCAGGATGCCGAGCTTGGTCTCGGGCAGGCCGATCCTGGCGCCCTCGGCCATCACGCGGAAGTCGGTCGCCAGGGTGACCTCGCAGCCGCCGCCCAGCGCCAGGCCGTTGATGGCGCTGACGGTGGGGAACGACAGGTCCTCGATGGCGTTGAAGATGTCGTGAACCCTCAGGTTCATCTCGACCAGATACTCCTGGCCCTTGTCGAAGATGCCGTGGAATTCGGTAATGTCGGCGCCGACGATGAACGCCTTCTTGGCGCTGCCGATCAGTAGCCCCTCCAGGCCACTTTCGGCCTGGAGGGCCCTGACGGCCTCCTCAAGCTCGGTGACCACCGCACTGGAGAGCTTGTTGATGGACTCCCCCTTCAGGTCGAAGGTAAGCGTGGCGATGTCGTCGCCACTGCGTGCCACCGTGATGGCGTTGCCTTGATAGATCATCCGCAAATCTCCACGATTTCATACGGCCGTTTGAATGGCCACAGCTTGGTCCACTCCGGCGGCGACGTCAAGCCCCCGATCTCATCCGTGGGTGAGCCACGACGACCAACGCCGACACGGCGAGTCACCCGCATCCCGGCCAAGCTGGTAGGATTCAAGGCTGGTCCTGATCAGGGTAGCCGACACGCTCATGCCCCCTTCTTCCAATCCCACTCCTGCCCCCGCCGGTCTCGGTTCCCCGCGACTACGCCGGCTGCAGGAGGGCATCGAACGGCTGATCGAAAGGGTCCGCCCCTGGAGCGGGCTATGGCCGCCGACCGCCTTCGCCGCCGGGCTCGGCAGCTTCTTCCTGGTCGACCGCCAGCAGTGGCTGGGGGGCCTGCTCGCCCTGGGGATGCTGCTGGCCTGGCTGCTGCTGCTCTCCGAGAGCCTGATCCGGCGTTTCATGGCCCGCCGGGGCTACCCGACCCTGTCCCCCGGCGTCACCACCTTCGTCGCCCAGATGATCCATCAGGAGACCCTGTTCTTCTGCCTCCCGTTCCTGCTCGCCACTACCGCCTGGGCCAGCGGCCAGGCGCTGTTCACGCTTCTGCTGCTGGCCATGGCGGTGCTCTCGATCCTCGACCCCCTCTACTACAGGCTGGCCGAACGACAACGCTGGCTCTACTTCGCCTTCCACGCCCAGTGTGTCTTCCTGGTGGTGCTGGTGACCCTGCCGACCCTGCTGCACCTGACCACCGGCCAGAGCCTCAAGCTGGCACTGGCCGCCATGGTGCTCTTCAGCCTGCCGAGCCTGCTGCACCTGATCCGTCCCCGCCGGCTGCGTGGCTGGCTGGCGCTGCTCGTCCTCGTGGGCATGCTCGCCGCGCTGGCCTGGGTCGGCCGAGTCTGGGTGCCACCCGCCAATCTGTGGATCACCGCCACGGCGCTCTCGCCCGGCTTCGATACCGAGGCCCGCGCGCCCCGCGACACCCTGCGCCTGACACCCGGATCACTTCAGGCTTCCGGCCTCTATGCCTATACCGCGATCCGCGCACCGCGCGGGTTGCGTGAGGAGATCTTCCACGTCTGGCGACACGAGGGCGAGGCGATCGACCGCATTCCGCTGGTGATCGAGGGCGGACGCGACCAGGGCTATCGGGCCTGGAGTCACAAGCAGAACTTCCCTGAACGCGTGGAGGGACGCTGGCGCATCGACGTGATGACCGACAGTGGCCAGCGCATCGGCGTGCTGCGCTTCACGGTGAGTGAGACGAACGCGACCCTGGCCGATGGGCGAATCCAGTCGCCACCCGGGCTGCCCGGGCTCGACTGGCACCGGCTGATTCCGGGTCAGGAGCTGACGGATTCGGCGGAGGACCCGGCCACCAACGAACGGTAAGCGTGCTTGCATTACACGCTGGGTCTACGGACAATCCAGCGAAGCCAACCGACACCCAGAGTCCCATGCATCAGAACATCGGCTTACAGCTGACCCGAGTCCCGCGTCTGTGGCGCGCCGTCATCGATCACCGTCTGGCCCCCCTGGGGCTGACCCAGACCCGCTGGGTCACCCTCTACACCCTGTGGCGACTCGGCGACGGCCAGCCCCAGTGCGACCTGGCCCGTGCCATCGGGGTCGAGGCCCCGTCGCTGGTGCGCACCCTGGACCAGCTCGCCGAGCAGGGGCTGATCGCGCGCCAGCCCTGCGACCAGGACCGCCGCACCAAGCGTGTCTACCTCACTTCCGACGCCATGCCGCTGCTCGAGCGTATCGATGCGGTGGTGACCCAGGCCCGTGCCGAGATGCTGGCCGGGCTCAGCGATGAGGACGTGGAGCAGCTCGCCGGCCTGCTATCGCGTATCGAGAACAATGGCCTGGCCATCCAGGCCCGCGAATCGGGCGACTGACCTGCACTCATCCGCGCCGGCTTCCGAGAACGCCGCTCGCCTCGGGAGCATCGGGGCGCCCGGCCAGGCCGTCGCGCAACGCGGTGAAGTCCTCCAGGTAGGTGGCGAAGCGCGGGAAGTCCTGGGACTCCCACCACCAGAGGGTCAGGGCATGGCGGCTCGACTCGATCACCAGGGCGTCCTGGGGGAGCCGCGACAGCAGGCCCATGAAGCGCGACTCGAGGGCCTCGGGCAGCGGACGCAGCGGCTCCCGACGCCAGCGCCAGCCGTGGACGAAGGGCTTGAGCGAATCGCCGGCGGCACTGTCACGTACCAGCACGAAGTCCGGCCCGGGCCGGTCCTGGGGGTAGTGCCAGCGGTAGGCCGGCATCACGGTCCGGATGCCGTGCAGTGGTGGCGTCTCCAACTTGACCGAGAGACCGGTCTTCATGGCCTCGCTGCGCAGGCCGGCGACCCGTCGCTGACGCGGGCTCGGCCGGAGCCACATCACCGGCGAGATCACCAGCATCAGAACGAACAGTATGATCAACCAGGTCATGTTCTCTCCCGAATGGCGCTTGATGCGCAAATCTTGATGCAAGTCGTTGTCTTGGTTCGCCAAGCATCCTAGAGTGAAACCATCATCGTCGCTGGACATCTGCCCGGAGAGCCACACCATGAGCAACGAGTATCGTCACGTCCTGGTCGCCGTCGACCTGACCAAGGATTCCCACAAGGTACTGGAACGCGCGGTACAGATCGCCGAACGCAACCAGGCCAAGCTGTCGATCATGCACACCCTCGAGCCGCTGGGCTTCGCCTACGGCGGTGACATCCCCATGGACCTCACCAGCATCCAGGACCAGCTCGATGAGCACGCCAAGCAGCGCCTCGCCGAGATCGCCGACCCCCACGTGGCCAGGCAGGACCAGCATGTCCTGGTGGGCATGCCCGACACCGAGATCCATCGCTTCGCCGAGGAGCAGGGTGTCGACCTGATCGTGGTCGGCTCCCATGGTCGCCATGGCTTCGCCCTGCTGCTGGGCTCCACCTCCACCGGCGTGCTGCACGGCGCCCAGTGCGACGTGCTCGCCGTGCGGGTGGGGAAGAAAGGCGAAGAGAGCGCCGAATAACGGAAGCACTGATTGGCTGCTGCGCTCGATATCCTGGCCGCCGGCGGTGCTCGCTGTCCTCATGTAGCAGGCTACACTCCGGCAGCTCCGCTCCGGCGGCGACCAGCCTCTCTTCGCTCGCGACGCCAATCAGCGCTCCCTAGCCTTTATTGCAATTTGCCTTATCACTCTCCGGCCGCCATCGCCTCCAGCTCCATCCACCGCTCCATGGCGGCGTCCAGCTCGGCCTGCCGGTCGCTCAGGGCCTGCAGGGTCGCGGTGACGCTGTCGGCATCCTGATGGTAGAAGGCCGGATCGCCCACCTTCGCTTCGAATTTGGCCACCTCGGCCTCGAGCCGTTCGATCTCGGCCGGCAGGCCATCGAGCTCGCGCTGCAGCTTGTAGGAGAGCTTGGCGGGCCTTTTCCCTCCCCCCGCTGAGGGCTCCTTCGCCGCCGTCGCCTTCGAGGCCGGCGGCGACTGCTCAGCCATCTCCTCGGTGGTCCGGGCCGGCTCGGCCCCCTGGCGTGCCGCACCCTCCCAGGGGGCCGGGGGCAACTTGCCGCCCTGACGCACCCAGTCGCTGTAGCCGCCCACGTACTCGCGCACCCTCCCCTCGCCCTCGAAGGCCAGCACGCTGGTCACCACGTTGTCCATGAAGGCGCGGTCGTGGGAGACCAGCAGCAGGGTGCCGTCGAAGTCGAGCAGCAGCTCCTCGAGCAGCTCCAGGGTCTCGACGTCGAGGTCGTTGGTCGGCTCGTCGAGCACCAGCACGTTGGCCGGCTGAGTGAAGAGCCGCGCCAGCAGCAGGCGATTCGATTCGCCGCCAGAGAGCGCCTTGACCGGCTGACGAGCACGCGCCGGGGTGAACAGGAAGTCCTGCAGGTAGCTCATCACATGGCGGTCGCGCCCCCCCACGGTGACCCGGTCGCTGCCCTGGGCCACGTTGTCGTAGACGCTCTTCTCGGGTTCGAGTCCGGCGCGCAGCTGGTCGAAGTAGGCCACCTTCAGATTGGTGCCGAGACGAACCGTGCCCTCACTGGGCTCGAGCTCGCCGAGCAGGATCTTCAGCAAGGTGGTCTTGCCGGCCCCGTTGCGGCCGATGAAGCCGATGCGGTCGCCGCGCTGGATCTCCAGGCTGAGGTCGCGGATGACCACCTCGTCGCCGAAATGCTGGGAAACCCCCTTCAGCTCGACCACCCGCTTGCCGGTGCGCTCGCCACTATCGACGGAGAGGTTCGCCCGACCCTGGCGTTCGCGACGCTCGCTACGCTCGCGGCGCAGCTGCTCCAGCGCTCGCACGCGCCCCTCGTTACGGGTGCGTCGGGCCTTGATGCCCTGGCGGATCCACGCCTCCTCCTGGGCCAGCTTCTTGTCGAACACGGCGTTCTCGCGGGCCTCGACCTCGAGCTCATGGGTCTTGCGTGCCTGGTACTCGGCATAGTCGCCGGGGTAGCGCCCGAGGCGACCGCGATCGAGCTCGAGGATCGCCGTGGCCAGCTTCGACAGGAAGGTCCGGTCGTGGGTGATGAACAGCACGGCACCATTGAAGGCGGCGAGTTGCTCCTCCAGCCAAGCAATGGTGTCGAGGTCCAGGTGGTTGGTGGGCTCGTCGAGCAGCAGCAGATCGGGTTCGGCGACCAGTGCCCGGGCCAGCGCCACCCGACGGCGCCAGCCCCCGGAGAGGGCGGCCATCTCGGCGTCGGCCGGCAGGCCCAGCCGGGTCAGCACCACGTCGATGCGCTGGTGGAAGGTCCAGCCGTCGATCGCCTCGAGCCGAGTCTGCAGCTGCTCCATCCGGCGCATGTCCGGATC
Source organism: Halomonas sp. LMYGS-3 (assembly GCF_059509875.1). Taxonomy (NCBI): domain Bacteria; kingdom Pseudomonadati; phylum Pseudomonadota; class Gammaproteobacteria; order Oceanospirillales; family Halomonadaceae; genus Halomonas; species Halomonas sp. LMYGS-3. Next base: position 74,971 of record NZ_JCAKFQ010000017.1, read on the forward strand.
GGCGTCGTGAATCAGGTGGTGGTACTCGGAGAGCAGCTGGCCGGCCTCGGGCAGCCCCTCGGCGACCACGTCGAAGATGGTCTGGCCGCTCGCCTCGGGCAGGTCCTGGGCGAGCACGCCGATCTTCAGCCCCGGGGCACGCCAGATGCTGCCCCCGTCGGGGAGGATCTCGCCGGCCACCAGCTTGAGCAGGGTCGACTTGCCGGTACCGTTGCGCCCCACCAGCGCCAGGCGCTCGCCCTTCTCCAGCACCAGGTCGGCGCCGTCGAGCAGGACATGGGTACCATAGGCCAGTTGCAGCTGTTCCAGACGTAGCAGGGTCACGCGCTCACCTCATCGAATACCGAAGGCAGCTAGTGTAACGCATGGCCGGCTTGCCGTGGTCCCGCTCGCGTGTCCCCGGACCCGATCCCGAGTACAATGCGGCGCCACCCGATCCCCCCGCTTTCAAGATCAGAGGAGTTCCGTCCTGGTGGATCCGACCGAGACCTTCGACGATTTCCTTCCCGAGGCGCTGCGGCTACGCTCCCCCGCGCCGCTGGTGGACATCGGCGCCAACCTGACCCACGACAGCTTCGCCCGGGATCTCGAGGCAGTGCTGGCACGCGCCCGGGCGGCGAACGTCACCACCCTGATCCTCACCGGTACCGACCGGGAGCATGCCGAGCAGGCCGTGGCGCTCGCCCGACGCCTCCCCGGGCTGTACGCCACGGCGGGGGTGCACCCCCACGACGCCAGTCACTGGGACGGCGCCCTCGAGCGGGCCATGGGGGAACTGCATCGCCAGCCCGAGGTGGTGGCGGTGGGCGAGTGCGGCCTGGACTTCAACCGCAACTTCTCGACGCCCGCCGAGCAGGAGTACGCCTTCGAGGCCCAGTTGGGCCTGGCGGTGGAGAGCGGCAAGCCGCTGTTCCTGCACGAACGGGATGCCGGCCAGCGCATGCGCGAGATCCTGCACGCCTGGCGCGACGACCTCTCCGCTGCCGTGGTGCACTGCTTCACGGCGGATCGCGACACCCTCTACGGCTACCTCGATCTCGACCTGCATATCGGGCTGACCGGCTGGCTCTGCGACGAGCGCCGCGGCCACCACCTGCGCGAGCTGGTCGGCGAGATCCCCCTGGACCGGCTGATGGTGGAAACCGACTGCCCCTACCTGCTGCCGCGCAATTTACCTGCCAAACTCAAGGGCAGACGCCACGAGCCGGCACTGCTGCCGTGGATCGTGCGGGAGATCGCCCACTGGCGGGGCATCGAGGAGCGCGCGCTGGCCCGCGCCACCACTGCCACCGCCCGGGCCTTCTTCCGCCTGCCGGCCGAACAGGCGCAACATGACGCTCAACCCGAGGAGCAGTGACATGGATGAGGTTCCCGGCTTCATCGCCGTGGAGACCGGCGACGAGGGCGGCCTGCCGCTGGCCGTCGCCTGGACGCTGCGCGATGGACGCATCAAGCACACCCTGATCCAGCCCGATGATACCTGGCTGGACGAGGAACTGATCTCGCTGGGCGGGTACAGCCTCGAGGAGCTCAACAGCATCGGCGTGAGCCCGCTGGACGTGATCCGCGAGCTGGAGAACGACCACTTCAGCGAGACGCTCTATACCGCCGGCGTCGGTGATGACGAGGCGGCGCTCTCGCGGCTCTTCGACACCTACGGCCTCGACCCCTTCGTCGAGCTGGCCCCGGCGGAGACGCTCTATGCCACCCTGGCCCCCGGCGACTGGTCGCGGGCCCGGGGCGAGCTGTTCGGCGAACTGGGCCTCGAGCCGCTGCGGCCGGAGCACGAGGTCGAGGTGATGCTGCAGCTGCATCGGCGGCTGGAGCTGCCCGACTAACCTAGCCGATCATCAGGTCGCGCTGTTCCTCGATGCCCATGCAGATCAATCGCGGGTTCTCGGCCTGGAGGGCCTGGAAGGCCGCCTTGCCGTCCAGCCCCTGCCAGCCGAGCTGGATCAGCGCCTGGGCCGTGGCCCCACCCAGGGTCGCTCCGGGACCGGGGATCACGACACGGTCCGGGGCGAACTCGCGCACCCCGACACGCAAGGCCGCGGTGAAGTCGTAGGGCGTCACCAGCTGGTCGCCGAGGGTATAGTCCCAGAGCGCCCGGGGGTCGCTGCTCCAGGGCGTCCAGACATGACCGCGACCGTCGATCAGCGGCACCCGCGGTGCCCGGAAGGGGGCAGCGGAGAGCCGTTCACGGGCGGCGTCCCTGACACCCTGCTGCAGCGGCGTATGGAAGGCGGCGTGCTGGTACAGCCGCAGGGGGAAACGCTCCCGCGGCGGCAGCGCCTCGGCCAGCGCAGCCAACCCCGCCTCGTTGCCGCCGAACACCAGCATGCCGCCCAGGTCGATCGACAGGTAGAGTTCCCTGTCCTGCTCGCCGTGCAGCCGCTCGATCAGCGCCAGCAGCTCGCGGCGCAGCGCCCACTGTGGCCGCCACTGCTCGTCCACCCAGGGGTAGAGCAGCTGACCGCCGACCAGGGCGTCCTGCATCATCTGCCCCATGCTGCCGATCAGGTGGAAGGCGTCGTCGTGTTCCAGGGCGCCCCCCGCCCCCAGGGCGATGTACCAACCCATGGAGTTGCCGGTGACCGCCACGATCTCGTAGCGCCCGGGATCGATGGCCAGCAGGTCGGCCAGGGCACAGGCGTGGATCAGCGGGGCGGCGTGCTCGCCTCGCCCATGCAGGCTCTGGCGAAAGGGGATCTCGCCGTCCAGCTCGCTCAGGGTCAGCAGCCCCGCCTCGCGCCGCCGGGCGTCGAAGCGCACCAGCCAGTCGCTGCCGGCGGCGTGGCGGATCAGGGTGCCCCACTCCGTCTGGTGGTAGGTACCGCGCCCCGGACAGACGATCAACAGCCGTTCCCGTGTCCCGTTCATGCCTCATCGCTCCCTGCCAGCGTTCCCCTGGCCGCGGCGGCGGCCGTCTCTGCCTTGTCGCCCGACGTCACCAGGCGCCGCACCCGGTCGATGATCGCCTCGCTCGACGGCAGGGTCACCGTGGCGGCCCGGCCCAGCGGAATGAAGCTGTCCTCGGCGGTCAGGCGATGCAGGCGGTGGCTCTCGACGCCGCGCTCGACCAGGCCGGCGATCAGTTCCTCGCTGACGGAGCCGCTACGGCGGCACTCGTCCACCACCAGGATCTGCGCGCAGTCGGCCACCCGGCGATGCACCGCATCGTGGTCGATGGCGGTGAGCCAGCGCAGGTCGACGATGCGCGGGGCGATGCCCTCGGCCTCGAGCCGGGCGGCGGCCTGATGGGAGAGATAGACCCCGTTGCCGTAGGTGACGATGGCCAGTTCGCGCCCTTCCCCCCACTGGCCGGGCTCGCTCACCGGCAAGCGGTGTTCCGGCCCCGGGTCGGCGAAGCACCACCGCTGGTCGCCCTCCTCCAGCAGGTCGCGATGGTGGTAGAGGGCGATGGGCTCGAGCAGGACCACGATGCGCTGCTCCTCGTCGGCGAGGCGCACTGCCTCCTGCAGCAGCCCCACGGCGTCGGCGGCGTTCGACGGGCACGCCACCAGCAACCCCGGGATGTCGCGCAGCACGGCGATGGCGTTGTCGTTGTGGAAATGGCCGCCGAAGCCCTTCTGGTAGCCAAGCCCGGCGATGCGCACCACCATGGGGTTGGTGTACTGGCCATTGGAGAAGAAGCTGAGGGTGGCGGCTTCCCCCCGCAACTGGTCCTCGGCGTTGTGCAGGTAGGCGAGGAACTGGATCTCGAGGATCGGCACCAGGCCGTTGTGGCCCAGCCCGATGCCGAGCCCCAGGATGCTCTGCTCGTCGAGCAGGGTGTCGATCACTCGGTGGGGCCCGAACTGGGCCTGCAGCCGCTGGGTGACGCCGTAGACGCCGCCCTTGCGGCCGATGTCCTCACCGGCCATCACCAGGTGCGGGTGGCTGGCCATCAGGCGCTGCAGCGCCTGGTTGAGCAGCTTGGCCATGGGCGCGGGCGTGGCATCGACTTCACCCTGCCAGGGACGGCGTCGGCCGGGCCGCGCCGGCGGCACGATGCTGGCCATGACCTGATCAGCCGTCTCCAGCCGGGGACGGCGAATCGCCTGCTCGGCCACCTGGGCCACGCGCTCGCCCACCGACCGGTAGAGCGCCGCGATGCCATCCGTGTCGAGCACACCGTGCTGCTGCAGCAGGCCGGCACTGATCAGCAGCGGGTCGCGGGCCTCGTCGGCCTTGATGCGCTGCGGCGTCAGGTAGGCCTGTTGGGCATCCGAGCCGGCGTGGCCAAACAGCCGCACGCAACGCATGTGCAGGAATACCGGCTGCTTGCGGGTCCGGGCGATGCGCTCCGCCTCGCGGGCGGCACGCCAGGTGTCGAGCAGGTCGAGGCCGTCGCAGCTCAGGTAGTGGAAGCCGGGACGAGCGCGCATGCTGGCCTCGATCCAGCCCGGGGGGGTGGCGGTCGAGATGCCGATGCCATTGTCTGCGCAGATCATCACCAGCGGCATGGGCGTGCCCTGGTAGGCCGCCCAGCCGGCGGCGTTGAGCGCGCCCTGGGCGGTGGAATGGTTGAAGGAGGCGTCACCGAAGCTGCACAGCACCACGCTGTCGGCCGGCCATTCGCCGCCACCGCCCAGGCGCCGCCACAGGCCGAGGCCGTAGGCGGCGCCCACCGCCTTGGGCAGGTGCGAGGCGATGGTGCTGGTCTGGGGCGGCACATTGAGCGCCTTCGAGCCCAGCACCTTGTGCCGGCCGCCCGAGATGGGGTCGTCGGCCGAGGCGGCGAAACTCAGTAGCAGGTCCCACAGCGGCGTCTGCCCCGCGACGGCACGACTGCGCTGGATCAGGAAGGCGGCGTCGCGATAGTGCAGGAAGGCGGGGTCGGTGGTGCGGAAGGCGCGAGCGATGGCGGCATTGCCCTCGTGGCCGGCGCTGCCGATGGTGTAGAAAGCCTCGCCCCGGGCCTGCAGCCGCCGGGCATGCAGGTCCAGGTGACGACTCATGAGCTGGGATTCGAACAGCTCGGCCAGGCCGGCGGCGCTCAGGCCGACGTCGTCCAGGCGCCAGGAGCGCTCGGGGTAGGGCCAGCTGCCGTCGAGCAGGGCGGCGTAGAAGCGCTCCTCCTGGGGTAGGCGGTCCCGAGACGATCTGTGATGGGGTGGACTGTCATGAGGCATGGGGGCGGCCACGATAGAAGACTCCCGTCGGCGTGGTGTACTGCCCATAGCCTAGCGCGCCGGCCTGACAAAGGAATAATATCGACATCCTGCACCAGCTACAGGATTCACCTATGGATGTGCGCAGCCTGCGCTACTTCATCGCCGCCTTCGAGGGCGGCTCGATCAGCGCCGCCGCCCGACGGTGCCACGTGGCCCAGCCGTCGATCTCGGCGGCGCTGAGCCAGCTGGAGGAGCGGCTCGGCACGACGCTGTTCGAACGTCACCGCCGCGGCATCACCCCCACCGAGGAGGGACGACGCCTCTATCCGCTGGCACAGCAGGTCAGCGAGGACCTGCAGGCCATCACCCGGCTGTTCCGCCGGCCCTCACCGGTCATGCCGGTGCGCCTCGGCTTAATGCGTTCGCTGGGTGCCAACCGCATGACGACGCTGCTCAAGGAGTACATCGGCCAGGGTGACAACCTGGCGCTGACCCTGGTCAACCCGGAAGAGCCGTGCGACGCCCGCATCATCGGCGAGCAGGAGCTGGCCCCCCAGGAGGCGTTCCAGCCGATCTGGCACGACAGTTACCAGTTGGCCCTGCCCGGCGGACACCCCCTGCTGCTGAAGGGCCGGATAACGCTCGACGACCTCGAGGGACTGCCCTTCATCTGGCGCCACCCCTGCGCCGCCATGGACCAGTTGGCCGATGCCCTCAACGAGGCCGGCGTGCGCTGCCAGGTCAGGGCGCGGCTGCGCACCATCGAGTACACCCTGGGGCTGGTGGCCGCCGGCATCGGCGCCTCGCTGGTGCCGACCTGGTCGGAGATCCTTTCCCGTCACGATGTCCAGTGCCGTCCCCTGGACGGCCTGGACGTCCATCAGACCATCGGCGTGGCCTACCCGGCCCGCGGCGCCACACCGGCGCTGGCGTCGCTGCTGACGCTGGGTCAGCAGGCCTGGAAGGCGAGCGGTCGCGCCGGGGCCGCCAGGTAACGGCGCCCCATCTCGATGGCCTCGGCCAGGTCGAGCTTGCGGCGGTAGAAGCCCTCGAGCGATGCCCGGAAGGCCGCCGCCCGCGACGGCAGGCCCTCCCGCTCGTAGCGCACCGCACGGGCCTCGACCCGGGCGCGGAAGGCGTCGCGGTCGACAGCCTCCTCCCCGCCCAGGTTGTCGACGCTGACATGGAAGCGCAGCCCGCAGGCATGCGCGAAGAGCAACTCCAGGGCCTGTGGCGCCACCTCGACGGCCTCGAAGTCGCGCTGTTCGGCGGCGTCGCGGCCATCGGGCAGGTACCAGTAGCCGTAGTCCTCCAGTGCGCGCCGCCGGGCCCCGGCGATGCACCAGTGACCGACCTCGTGGAGCGCGCTGGCGTAGAAACCGCGGGCGAAGATCACCCGGTGCCAGCGGCAAGTGTCATCGGCCGGCAGGTAGAGGGGTTCGTCGCCGCCGCGCACCAGCCGGGTGTCGAAGGGGCCCTGGAAGAGGCCGTCGAACAACGCAATGACATCCTCGAGTCGATGGGTCACACGAGCTCCCTGGTGGGTGGCAATGGGCCATGGAAAACGGGCCATTATAGGGGCTCGCCGGACGAAGCGAAAACCGGCAACGACTGATAGACTATTCGGTTCGCCCCACCCCCTCGGCATCGGGGCCGTCTCTCGACCCATGCATGGAGCACGTTCCTTGGCCCAGTTCGCCGCCGACCTTCTGGCCGCCAGTCGCAAGGAAACGCGACCCCTGATCCGCCTCGCCCTGCCCATCTGCGGCGCCCAGCTCGCCCAGGCCGGCATGAGCGTCGTCGACGTGATGATGACCGGCCGCCTGAGCGCCACCGACCTGGCTGCGGTCTCCGTGGGCTCCAGCCTGTGGCTGCCCTTGATGCTGTTCATGACCGGCACCCTGATGGGGCTCACCCCCATCGTCGCCCAGCTGCTCGGCGGCGGACGCCTCGCCGGCATTCGCCCCAACGTCCACCAGGCGCTGTGGGTGGCTCTGGTGCTGGGCATCGCCGCCGCGGGACTGCTGTGGTTCTCGGTGATGCCGATCTTTCGCCTGATGGGGGTGCCCGAGGAGGTCGCCAGCGGCGCAACCGCCTACCTCGCCGCGGTGGCCTTCGGCATGCCGGGGGTGGCACTGTTCCAGGCGCTGCGCGCCTTCTCGGACGGCGTCAACCATACCCGGCCAGCGCTGTGGATCAGCCTGATCGGGCTCGGCGTGAACATCCCCAGCAACTTCGTGCTGATCCATGGTGGCGCCGGGCTCAGCGGGCTGTTCGGCACCTGGCTGCCGGCGTGGCTACAGGCGCTGCCGGCACTCGGCGCCCTGGGTTGCGGCATCGCCACGGCGCTCTCCATGTGGGTGATGGGCCTGGCGATGACCGCCTATACGCACAAGAGCGCCACCTATGGCGACATCGACCTCTGGCACACGCCCACGCCGCCGCGCTGGCGCATGATCGGCGACCTGCTCTATGTGGGCGTGCCGATCGGCGTGGCGATCTTCGTCGAGGTGACGCTGTTCACCCTGATCGCGCTGTTCATCGCCAGCCTCGGCGAGGTGACGGTAGCGGCCCATCAGGTGGCGCTCAACTACACCTCGATCCTGTTCATGCTGCCGCTGTCGCTGAGCATGGCGCTGACCGTTCGGGTGGGCAATACCCTGGGCCAGGGCCGGCCAGCGTTCGCGCGCCTGGTGGCCTGGAACGGTATCGTCATCGCGCTGCTGGTCGCGGGGCTCAACAGCCTGCTGCTGTGGCTCACCGCCGAGCCGGTGATCGCGCTCTACACCCATGACGAGGCGGTGCAACGCCTGGCGCTTTCACTGGTCATATTGGCCATGATCTTCCAGGTGTCGGATTCGCTGCAGGTCAATCTGGCCGGGGCACTGCGTGGCTACAAGGATACCCGCGTGATCATGCTGATCACCCTGGTGGCCTACTGGCTGGTGGGGCTGGGCGGGGGGCATTGGCTGGGCATTCGGGGCCTGTTCGGCTGGACCGAACCGCTCGGCGTGCACGGCTACTGGATCGGCCTGATCGCCGGGCTCAGCGTGGCGGCTCTGCTGCTCGGCGAGCGTCTGCGGCGAATCGGCAAGACGGTGATGCATGGGCGACTGGAACTCCCCCGGGACTGAGCGGCATACCCGCCACCGGCGGTGGCTGCCGCTGGTGGCCGCCCTGCTGGTCGGCTGCGGTGGGAGCGAGGGCGGCGAGAGCGATGCCTTGCTGACCGATTACCAGCAGCGCCTCGCCACCAGCCTCGGGCTCGAGGCTCCGCCCCCCGGCACGCCCGACAACATCGGCAGCTTCCCCGACAGGCGTGAGCGCCTGATCGAGGTCCCCGAGACCCGCGACGGCATGCTCAACGTCTATGCCCTGCGCGAGTGCCATATCACCAACCTCATCGCCAAGCGCAACAATCAGCTGGGGCGCGTCGCCGCGGCCAGCCAGCGCTGGCTCTACGAGCTGGAGCTGTGGCGGCGACTCGACGCCTGCTGGCGCAGCGAGATACCCGAATCCCTCGCCGAGACCGACCGGGAGCGCCTGGCACGACTCACCGAGACCAAGACCGAGCAGTTGCCCCGGGTCAGCTGGAACGCCCTGTTCGACTCGAGCGAATGGGCCGGCAGCTTCTCCCGGGCCAGTTCACCGCTCTCGCCGGCGGAAACCCGGCCCCGCGATGACCAGCTCGCCGCCCTGGCCTACCTGCGCGACACTACCCTCCACCAGTTCGACCCCGACTGGCGGCCCAATTCGGCGACCCTGGAGGACCACCTCAAGGCGCTGCAGACCCGACCTTTTTCCGCCGAGCTGCTGCGCACCCTGCTGCTGGCCGAGCAGCGCCTGGAGGAGGCCTCGAGCCTGCTCGAGCAGGCCCTGGAACACAGCTGCGCACGCCTGGAAGGTTTCCCCGACGAGCTTCACCAGGCACCCGAGCACGAACGACTGGAGGCCTGGCTAACACGGCTCGAGGAGACCGCCGAGGGCTGGCTCGGCGCCATCGACGAACTCTTCGCGGCCCAGATCGAAGGCCCCGAGGCGGTCGCCGACTATCGCCGACGCTGGCTCTCGCTCGAAGCCCCGGAGGCGCCCCTGCCGGCATTCGGTGCCGCCCGCAGACGACACGAGGCGCTGCAGGAGCGCCTTGTCGACCGCTGTCGTTGACGCAGGGGCTTAACCTCCGTGGGTGACTGTGCTATTGGTTGTGCAACGAGTGACGCAGTGCGCTACCGACCGGCCGCGAGGCCGATGCCGTGAACACGCAGCACGTGGAGGGACATCATGGGTATCCCGCTGTCACCCCGCCCCGCCCGGGTCATCGACCTGGACATCATGCGCCAGCGTCAGCGCGCCAGGCGCCGCCTGATTCGCCTGGCTCCCGAGTTGGACAGCCTGGAGATGGTCTACCGGCTCGCCTCCAGCCCCGACACCCTCTACGGCATGCCATTGCTCGCCTGGGGCTTGCGCGAGGATGGCGAGGTGGTCGGCCTGGTCCCCTGGATGGAGGCGCTGACCCCCTGCCACCGACTGGATGATCCCGAACACGGCAGCTTCGTCGGGTATCGCGATCCGGAGACCGAAGAACTCCTGGAGTCGGCACCCGAGCACAAGGTGCTCGAACTCGAGCACGCCGCCGCCTATTTCGACTACGAGGACACCAGCGAGACCACCCTCATCCAGCAGCTCCCCGAGACCCAGGGCACCCATGCCCTGTGCATGGACGAGGGCGATGCCCCCTGGCAGCTCAAGCAGGTGTTCGGCTGGCGACTCTACAACGATGGTTCGGTGGAGGCGTTGCTGGCCGACGAGCGACTGGTGGAATCGACACCGATCCTTCCCGGCGATGCCTGCCTCTACCCCGGCCACAGCCGTCACCGAGTGGTCTACTTCTTCCAGCGCCAGATCGCCAACCGCATTCGCCGTGAGGATCCCGCCACCCTGGAGGCCCTGGCGCTGATGGTGATGCCCGACGACGAGACCCGCCCGCCGCCGGACTGAGTCGGTGGCCGTCGCTCAGCCCAACCGGATAAAATAGAGATAACAGCCCTCGAGCTCCTGCTGGTGAACGAGCTCATGCCCCAGGAAACTGCAGAACTTGGGCACATCTCGGGTAGTCGCCGGATCGCTGGCGACCACCTTGAGCACCTCGCCGGCGTGCATGTCGCGCACCTTGTTGTGCATCAGCATGATCGGCTCGGGGCAATAGAGCCCGGTGGTATCGAGCTCTGCCTGATAGTCGGGTGTGGGGAACCCGGGTCGGGAATCAGCGGAATCAACCATCGATGACCTCGTCGTGGGAAGCAATTCAGTAGGGAGCGACTAGATGATCAAGATCATTATCGAACGCCGCATCATGCCCGGACTCGAGGAGGAATACGAGGAAGCCGCACGTGAAGCCATGCGCTACTCCCTCGGCGCGCGCGGCTTCGTCGGCGGCGAGAGCCTCGTCGAGCTCGGGCACAGCGATCGACGCCTGATGATCACCAAGTGGCGCGACCTGCGTGCCTGGAAGGAATGGTACACCAGCGAGGAGCGCACCCGGGTGATGCAGCGCCTCCTGCCCCTGCTGACCGAGGACGAGCGCATCCGGATCTACGAACCTACCATGTAGACGGGTCAGCACACAGCCTGGAGCCTGTCTGATTTGACCGATCGTCACGAGAGATTCGGATTTCGAGACAAGTTTTTCGATCTGATGAGGCGAATAGCCCGCTATTTAACGAATCAGATCGAATGAAATTGGCCGAAAGACCGGATCTCGCAGTAGATCAGCGTTAAGTCCGACAGGCTCTAGTGCGGGTCAGTCGCCGATCCGCACGTGCACCGTCACCTCCTCACGATCATGATAGAGGTGGCGGCAACCGATCTCTGCCGCCACCCTCGCCTCCGCCAGCGCCTGCGCGAGCCGCTCGAGGCAGGATGCGACCTCGGGCCAACGCCGCCGCATCGGCAGCTTGAGGTTGAACACCGCCTCGCGACACCAGCGCCGCACCAGCCAGCGCTCCATCATTGCCTCCACCCGGGCCGGCTTGTCAACGATATCGCACACCAACCAGTCGAGGCGGTACGGTGGCTCCCAGACGAAGCCATCCTCGCGCAGGTGTTCCACCAGCCCCGTAGTCATCAGGGCCTTGTCCATGGGCCCGTTGTCGATGGCATAAACGTGCATACCCCGTTTCACCAGCTGCCAGGTCCAGCCACCGGGAGCGGCGCCCAGGTCCGCAGCCTGCATGCCTTCGGCCAGGCGCGTGTCCCACTGTTCACGCGGCACGAACTCGTGCCAAGCCTCTTCAAGCTTCAGGGTCGAGCGGCTCGGGGCACCATGGGGAAAGCGCAGTCGGCGAATGCCGCCCGGCGCCTCGCTGCGATTGCCGGGAAAACTCATGCCCAGTTGCACTTGGTCGCCGGCGCTCCACAGCAGGTGCAGACGACGCCCACCGGCCTTGCGCCGCAACGCCTTGCGTTTCTGCAGCACCGACTCCAGCGGTCGGCTCAGCGCCTTGATCAGTCCGGCCAATGCCTTGCCGTCGTTGGTATCGGGGGTCTCCTGCCACAGCGACTCGAAGCTCCAGCCACTGGCCACGACCTGCTCGACGATAGGCGTCAAGCGGTCGTCTCGCGAGAGCGAGAGCGGTGGCAGTGCCACCAGGCTCTGGCGCGCGAACACCAGGGAGGCCAGCGGCAGCGAGCGGTGGAGAGCGTTTGCGGGCTCCTCCTCCATCACGACGAAGCGGACGAAGCCCGAGTTCACCGTGAAGCGACTCTCGCCGTGCCAGCCCACCGCCGCCGCCTTGTCCTCGACCTCGGCGGCGAGATCCGGCTCGAACCCGGGACGACAATAGAGCAGCAACTCACCGGGTACGGTCATGAGTGTTCTTCCTGCTCGCGCCGAGTCCTCTTTTCTGGACCCGATTTCCAGAGATCCTCGATATCCTGCAACTGGACGTTGAGGGCATTGGTCGAGATCGTGACTTCCCATAGCGAATAGACCAGCGACACGGAGAGCGTCACCAGGCTCAGGCCGAACAGGATCATGCCCGTCAGCTCGAGCATCAGGAACAGCGCGAACATCGACAGGGTACAGAGCAGGAAACTCATCACCCCGGCGACCTGCATGCGCTTGGTCAGCGAAATACGCTTGCGCAGCATCAGGATCTGCCTGGCGGTGACATCCTGATGCTGGCTGCGCTCTTCATCTGCCAGCTTGCGGATCAGTTGTGCCAGCACCAGGAAACGGTTGGTATAGGCCAACAACAACAGCGAAATGGCCGGGAACAGCAATGCCGGCGTGGTCAGGGTCACGGACGGACTCCAGCAACGGAAACAGGGCGCAATGATATCAGCCAGCCCCACCTACGGCGACTCGGGCGGCGCTCCGCTACTCTCCGTGGGAGCCCCCCAAACGACGAAACCCCGACCAATGGCCGGGGTTTCTGAAAAGGTGCCTGACGATGACTCGGGCGGCGCTCCGCTACTCTCCGTGGGAGACCCCTGAACGACGAAACCCCGACCAATGGCCGGGGTTTCTGAAAAGGTGCCTGACGATGACCTACTCTCGCATGGGGAGACCCCACACTACCAT